>JAITEY010000015.1 GCA_031281815.1 Desulfovibrio sp.
AAAATTTCCATTCCGCCCACCCTGTTGTTTACCGTTCTCGGGTATATTCCGGATGTGAATCTGGCCGTGAGCAGCGACTGCAAACGGGCGGGCGACGTCATCTATCTTCTGGGGCTTACCCGGTGCGAGACGGGCGGGTCCGAGGCGGCGTCGGAACTGGGCGTCGCGGGCGGTGAAGCGCCTCTGCCGGATGCGGCGACGGCCCGCGCGCGGTACGCGCTGGTGCATGCCGCCGTGCGCGCGGGGCTGCCGAACGCATGCCACGACCTGTCCGACGGAGGATTGGCCGTCGCTCTGGCCGAGATGTGCATAGGCGGCCGCACGGGCGCGCATGTGGACCTTGAACGCGTGCCCGTGTCCGAAGGCGGGCCGGACGCCGTGCGGGAAACCGTCGCGCTGCTGTACTCCGAATCCGCAAGCCGGCTGCTGCTCACCGTACCCGAGCACAAGACGAAAGACTTTGAGGCCCTGTGCGCGGCAATGCCCGGATGCCGCCTCGGCGTCGACGCCGCGCGCATAGGCGTCGTTACGGCCGGCGACGCCGTGACCTTTGTCGCGGGCGGTTCCGTTGTGCTGGAAGTCGGAGCCGAAGAGGCGGCCCGCGCTTTCAAGGCAACCCTGGATTGGTGAAAACCGGCGGGCGCGGCGCGTCCGGGCTCGGATCAGGGCACGGCGGGGGGCTTGGCATTAAGGCAAAAGCCGGTTATAGAAGAATCGGGGTTCCGCCCCGAACTCCGCCGGGTGAACCGTTCGGCCTCACGCTTGTTCAGGCCGGCCGCCGACCCCTCTTCGGGACTTTGCCCCGCCTCCGTTGACCGGGGTTCCGCCCCGGATCGCCGCATATACAACGCGCTGAAACATCCGGCGGGGGCGCAGGGATGCATCAGCGTTTTCAGGAGCATATATTGTGAAATTCCTCCCAGAACAGCCCGCCGACGACAACAAACGTCGTTATCTCCGCCTGCCGCGCCCGTATCGCGTGCAGGCGCGCGAACTGGTTTTTCCCATAGCCAAAGACCCGCTCATAGACGCCGAATGCACGGATATAGGCAAGGGCGGGCTCTGCGTGGAAGCCGCCCGCCCGTTGCCTGTGGGCACCCGTCTGCACATCAACGTGCATATCCCTCTGTTGAACAAGTTTTCCGGCGCGTTTTTCAAAGTCTACGAAAACGACAGTGAGCAGTTTTTCCAGGCCGTCGCCGATGTGGCCTGGTCGCGCGACGCGGGCGGACGCTCGCTCATGGGCCTGCGCTTCGTCAATGCCGACGAGGACCTGTGCAAGGCGCTGGGCAAACTGGTGGACGACGCCTTTCGGAACATGCAGAAGGGAAAGAAAACGCCGCTGTGACCGGTAATTCGGCGTGCGAGCCTTGCAACGTTGACGTTTGCACGCCTCCGGCGGCCGGAGCGGAGCCCCGAGACACACGGCTGCACTTCAAAGCCTGAAGACCCTTGCCGCCCCGCAACGGACGTGCCGTGGAGCAGGAGGTACGGATGGATACGTACCCACCGCTTCAGGCGCACCGTCCTGAGCATATGCCCGCGAAAAATAATCGGTATTCCCTAATTTGACAAACCAGGGGATATTGCGTACTATTGTATCAGGAGGTCAGCTATGGAAATATCTATTAAATTGCTGACTCAAGAGGCAAAAGAATTATTTGAATGCATCAAAATTTTTGATAATTTACATTGTATTATGGATAATCTGCAAAGAATACCACACGAGAATAAAGAAAAAATTGAACAATTGTATTTATTTGTAAATACAGTATTTATTGATTATCATAATTTTGTAGCGTCCATGATACAGCCTGTGATAAAAGCCTGCGAGGAAGGTGCTCAAGCACAAAATGTATCATTATTCGCTGAGACTGAGGCCGGCGAAGAATTTCGGATTAATCCCGGTTCAAAAAATATAACCTCAAACCTCGTGCGTTGCTGTAAAATCAGCGATATATTTTTTTACTATCGGGCTGTAGTTTACTTTCCTGAAAAAAATTTTGAAGAGTTGACAAGACATTTTAATACTATATTTTATGCGCAAATAGGTATGATTCATGTTGTATGGCGAGACATGGGTAAAATACTATCTCTACTTAAATAGTAAATAGTGCTGTAAAAAGCTGTCGACGGCGCGTACGGGCCGGATGTTGTCGAAGCCGTCTGGGAATTTCAAAAAGCACAGGTTTCGACGTTGACGTCATTGCAGGGCAGTAACCTTAACAAAACACAACCATGCATCCCGCAATATGCCTCGCCTCCCCTACCCTAAGTCCGTGCGGTGGTCAACCTCGGCAGCCTGCTTGCAATCTTCCGGCTCAGGCTCGCGGGATCTGTCCGCACGCACCGCCTGCATGGGAATCGGCTTGTCCGACTCTGTTGTTTCCCATGCGCGGCAACGCGCGTCGGTGAGGACTTCCCCAAGCGCGGCGGAAACATACTTGTCAACTATTTTTTTGATTACTTCTCTTTCTTCCGGCGACAGCGACATAAAAATCGGTGTTTTGAGACTGATATATTCCGATACTTCGCCCATAAATAAACGTGATTTGCGGTTAAGTAATATTTCCTCGTCATTTGCATCACATGTATAGACGTGTGAGCTCCGCAATTCCGGTCCCCAGGAACCTTTAATATACGTTTTTCCGGAAATAGTCTTCCCACTGTTAAGATACATCGCTTTATCACACAGCCATAAGAGGGCGCGAAGTTTGTGTTCTCCAATTATACCGAGGGGAGACATATCAACTATCATGTGGGTCATCTCACGAAACTTGTTTTCACCGAGTTTTTCGATAACATCCTGCATAAAGCGCTGCATAATTCTGCTCCTTAAAATTTAACAAACACGTTGAACAAAAAAATTTGATTCACTCCTATCGACACGAATTACTACAAATTTTCTATGGTTGTCGTTCAAGGACAGCCTGCATGGGAATCAGTTTGTTCAATTCTGTTATTTCCCAAGCGCGGCAGCGCGCGATGCGACGAACCTCCTCAAGCGTCGCTGCCGCATACAACGCAACAGTGTGCAGAATAATTTCCTGTTCTTCAGGGGCGAGCGAAAAACATTCAGGCTCCCGCAGGCTAATATATTCGCGCTCTTCTTCACTGAATAGCCGCGACGGGCGATACGTCAGCACTTCCTCATTCTCGAAATCAGTTTTTCCTATATAGAAATGTTCAGGGTCAGGCCCGAATATTTTCTTAATGTATATTTTATGGGAAATAGTTTTACCGCATTGAAGATAATTAGCCTTATCGCACAGCCATAAAAGAGTACGCAGTTTATTTTCTCCAACAATACCGAAAGTAGAAAGATGAACAATATGGTGGAGCGTCTCGAAATACTTGTATATGTTATATACTGACATGAATCCTCTCAAAAAAGACTACGCATCTCTCTTTGTACAGTTTCGACAATATGCAGAAAAGAACCTTTTCTCCATCTTTTACATTCACAATATATAGACTGTTTTTTGGAAAAAAAGACTATAATAAGCGCAGAAAAATGCATAAAAGCGTATACTGCAGCGTATACTGCACAGTGCGATGACGCGTGTGAAAATAGTCCGTTTGCAGAGTTACGTCAATGCCGCCCTGCCTGTAAATCTCGAGAGGAGCGCCCTATGTATGGGCGCATAGAAATAACTACCTGAAATAGTAAACTTTTTCAGAGCAGGCGCGAACTCTGAAATTATACCTGCAACATGGCGCTTTTATTAATTTTTTACGCTGCCGTCAGTATACGGATGCGTATTCTCCGAGCTACGCCTGCTGCGCGCAAAAACTTCCGGCCAAAACCCGCGCGTTACCGGCATTCCGCCTTTTGACCTTGGGAAAGCATCCTGCTATACAGACGGAAACTCTAGGAAACGGGCGCAGTGTACGGCGGGCCGTCTGCCGCGCCCCGGAGCCGTTGAATGAATAGTGTTTGTGTGCGCGCGTCAATCGTATGTTTCGTTGCTCTTCTGCTGTTGCCCGCCTGCGGAGGCGGAGCGGCCGGGCGCGGCGGGAGCGCGCCCGGTGTTGCCGAACGCAGAGCCGGGATCGACCCCGTACAGCCGACGGTCGCAAGCGGCGCCGCCCAGCCGGATGCCGGCCCGGTGGAAGCGGAAGACGCCGAGCAGGCGTCCCTTGTCGCGGGAAACGCGAAAAAGGCCGGGAAAGCCGCCGCCGGGCCGGGCGCTGCCGCCGGGAAACAAAGCCCGAGCCCGGCCGCCGGAAAACACGCCTCCGGCCCAAGCGCCGCCGCGGACTGGTCCCCGTTGCTGCACAAACTGCGCAACGACCCGGCTGCCGCCGGCCTGGACATCTGGTTTCAAGGGCTTCCCGCATACTCGCCGCAACCGATGGGAACAAAAATCAAAGAACTCTTCACCTCGGCCTTCATGCGCAAGCGCCCGCCTGACGACGGCAGACCCAAAGGGCCGAGACCGCGCATTTACCGCAACGTAGTCACCGTCGAAAATATCGGCAAGTGCCGGGATTTTCTCAATGCCCATGCCGCCGTCTTCGACGCCGAGGAAAAAAAATACCCTGTTCCCCGAGAGATCCTGGTATCCCTGCTTTTCGTGGAAACCCGCCTGGGCGTTTTCACGGGCAAGGAAAACGCCTTCTGGAGTCTCGCCTGCATGGCGGCCGCCGACTCCCCCGAACGCGTGCAGGGCGGACTTGCCGGCATACCCCTGGCAAAGCGGCATGACGCCTGGCTGCGGGCGCGGCTCAAGGAAAAGTCCGAATGGGCCTACAAGGAGATGCGCGCCCTGCTGCTCTTCTGCCGGGACAACCGGATCAATCCCCTCACGGTGCCGGGTTCCGTATACGGCGCCATAGGCATCTGCCAGTTCATGCCGACGAACTTGGCACGCTATGCCGACGACGGCGACGGCGACGGCGTCGTCAATCTTTTTTCCGAGGCCGATGCCGTATTCAGCGCGGCCCGCTACCTGACGCGGCACGGCTGGAAGGCCGAACTCGGCGTCGAAGGCCGGCGCAACGTGCTGAAACGCTACAACAACCTCAATATTTACGCCGACACCATCCTGACCTTGGCCGAATCCCTGCGGACCGGTCAACTCATGTCCGGCCCGCCGGCGAACTGACGAGCAATGTTGCCCCGCGCGATTGTACACAAAAAACACACCAGCATGCAAAAATACCCGATGCGACGGTTGCACGCTGGAAGATAAAACAATCAACAGGACGTTTATATGCTGTGATACGGAAGCAATAAATATAAACTGTGTCTACTGCAAAAATGTAAAGTTTATGCGCTGTGACGCAAAAATGCAAGGCGTGAAGTTTATGCGCAGCGATGCGGAAACACTCGACGTGAAGTTAGTGTACCATGTGGGACGATAATCCTCCTCTGGATAATTTCTCTTTCTTCTTTGCTGAAGCGGATCAAGAACGGTGCACCGACGTCGATATGCAGCAAATCGCGGCGCGCATCATGAATGAAAACCGCGAACTGCGCAGCACGCTTGAAGAATTGCGCGGCAGGCTGAATAATTATAAAATCTTGGTGGACAATACGATTGAAGGCATCTGCCGCTGGTCCTATGACGGCAAACTGCTGTTCGCCAACCGTGCCTTTGCGGAAATCTTCGGCTTCGCGTCGGTCGGCGAACTTTTCGCGGCGACCGGCGATGCCCCCTTGCGCTTTTGTCCGCCCACAGACCGGAGTGTTCTGCTGTCAACCCTGGAACAGTACGGAAAGATAACGAATTTTGAACTGCGCTCCGCAAAAGTGGACGGTACGCCCATCTGGATCGGCCTCCACGCCCGGCGCGTGGACGATGCGCTGGGACGGCCGTCGCATTATGAGGCGTTTATTGAAAACATCACGCTGCGAAGGTTGACGGAAGAAAAACTCAGCTATCAGGCCCTCCATGATCCCCTGACCAATCTGGCCAACCGCGCGCTGTTCCGCGACAGGCTGAATACGGCGCTGTTGCGCGCGGCGCGGCAGCCGGGATACCGCTTCTCGGTCATTTATCTCAATCTGGACCGCTTCAAATCCGTGAACGACAATTTCGGACACGGCATCGGCGACGATGTGCTGTGCCGCGCCGCCGCCGTCATAAAATCCTGCCTGAGAGAATTGGACACAGTGGCGCGTTTCGGGGCCGACGAGTTCGCCGTGCTCGTGGAAAACGTAACCCGCAACGGAGACACCCTGCGGGTGGCCAAGAGAATATACAAAACGCTCTCCTCGCCGTTCAGGGTCGGAGACGGCGTCGAAATCAACATCGGCGCCGGCTTGGGCATCGTGTTGCACGGCGAAAACTACGATCAGCCCGACAGCCTCCTCAGGGACGCCGATACGGCCCTGTACCGGGCAAAGGCATCGCCGAGGTCGAGCATCGCGATTTTCAACCCGAAGATGCTCGAAGATGCCGTGCCGGCCTTTACCTATGAAAACGCGCTCCGCCTGGGATTGACCTCGCGGGCTTTCAGCCTGCACTATCAGCCCATCGTGCGCATGGACAACGGCGAACTGCACGGATTCGAGGCATTGTTGCGCTGGAACAACAACGGCAAAGCCGTTCCCCCGACGGTATTCATACCCATTGCCGAAGAATGCGGGTTTATCAACAGTCTTGGTCTCTTCGTTATAGAAGAGGTCTGCACGCAGCTTTCCGAATGGTCGAGAAAACTCCCGATTTCCTTTATCACGCATCTGAATATTTCCGGCCGGCAGTTGAAAGTTCCGAGATTTTACAATGAGGTGCGGAAAATTCTGCACGGCACGCAAATCGACCCGTCCCTGCTGCTCTTCGAAATCACGGAAAGCGTCCTCATGGACGACAGTATTACCTGCCTGCAAAGCATCAACACTATCCGCAAGCTCGGCATCAAATTCTGCCTCGACGACTTCGGCACCGGCTTTTCGTCGTTGAACTACCTGCGTTCCCTGCCGCTCAGTTGCATCAAAGTGGACAAAAGTTTCGTCACGGAAATCGAATTTGACGACAAGGCTCTCATGATTATCCGCAATCTCCTGAAAATGGGCGGCGACCTGAGCATGCCCCTGATTGTCGAGGGCATTGAACGGCAGGAACAGGCCGACATACTGCTGGAAGCAGGCTGCTGCCTGGCGCAAGGATTTTTGTACCATCGGCCCCTGCCGGCCCCGGATGCCGCACGCCTGCTTGAAGCCGGAGTTTCCGGCTTTTCCGGCACTGCCTGAGTATTCAGAGAAAAAACAGAGCAAGAGGGAGAGCTATGCAGCGTTACGCGGTCCTTGTATGTATTCTGTGTATGGCGGCGTTGGTCGCCGCCGCGCGGTCGCCTTCGGAGGCGGCTCCCGCCGGTGGAGCGGAACGCCGCGCCGCAGCGCCGGGTGTGGAAACCGGAAACGAAGCACTCCTTCCGACGCCGGACATGACCAAATTCGAAGCAGTGGCCGACCTGGTGCGCGACAAATGTATGACCTGTCACTCCAGAGGCTATGAACTGGCCTATTACGCCGCGTTGCCGGGCATCAGGCAAATTATCGAACGTGATTACCGCGAAGGACTGCGCTCCATGGATTTGGGGCAGGAACTCCGCGAAGGCGGGCTTGACCGTCCGGTCGGTGAAGCCACCCTGGCCAAAATTGAATGGACGATGCTCAGAGGCACCATGCCTCCGGCACGATTTGTCGCCGTGCAATGGGACAGAGGCATCACCCGCGAACAGCGCCGGGCCGTTCTGGACTGGCTCGGCGCCGTGCGCGCCGCCTGCTACGCCACAGGCACGGCAAGCAAGGAGAGGAGCAACGAACCTGTCCAGCCGTTGCCGGACGCCTTTCCCCATGACGCGGCAAAGGCCGCGCTCGGTGAAAAATTGTTTTTCGACAAGCGCCTGTCTCTGGATGACAGTATTTCCTGCGCCTCCTGCCACATGTTCGACAAAGGCGGGGCCGACGGCCGCCGTTTCTCCGAGGGCGTGGGCGGACTGCTCGGCAACGCCAACGCGCCGACGGTGTTCAACGCGGTCTTCAACATACGCCAATTCTGGGACGGCAGGGCAGCCGACCTGCAGGAGCAGGCCGCCGCGCCGCCGTTCAATCCCGTGGAAATGGCCAGTGAAAACTGGGATACTGTTATTGGAAAACTGGTCAAGGACAAACCCCTGCTTGATGAATTCCTGTCCGTGTACCCCGTTTCCTGGGGCGGCGCCCGAGACGCGGGCGGCTGGACGGGGGAGAACATAACCGACGCCCTGGCCCATTATGAAATGACCCTCATCACGCCGGACAGCCGCTTTGATCTGTGGCTGAAAGGGGACGACGTCGCCCTCAGCGAACAGGAAGCGGCCGGTTACCGGCGTTTCAAGGATTACCGTTGCGCCTCCTGCCATGTGGGCAAAACGCTGGGCGGCCGGTCTTTTGAATATATGGACCTGAAACGGAATTATTTTGCCGACCGCGGCGGGTCGCTGCCTTCGGACGAAGGGTTGAAAGCCTTTACCGGCAAGGCGGAGGATCTGCACAAGTTCAAGGTGCCCAACCTGCGCAACATAGAACTGACCGCTCCGTACCTGCATGACGGCACTGTGGAAACCCTTGATGACGCGGTCGGAATTATGGGAGTGTATCTTTCCGGCATCGGCATCCCGCCGGCGGACCGCACGTTGATTGTCGCCTTTATGCGCACCCTGACCGGCAAATATCAAGGTAAAGCGGTGGAAGGGGATGTCGTGCCCAAGTAACGCGCCGGCTGCGCGGCGAAGCGCGCAACGGCTGAGAGGATCGCGCATGCGTATCGACAACAGAGTATTTTTTCCGGTTTTCTGTCTGTTCTGCCTGCTCGGCGCCCCGCTGCACGCGGCGGCGGAAGAAGTCGGAGACTCGTTGACGGAACGGCTTTTCGCCGGAAGTTTCACGGGGTCGCTGCTTTTCGGTTATCCGTACACAGGGGCGGGAACGGCCGATATGGCGGCGGTCGCCGTCCTGGCGCTGCTGGCCTTGCGTCTGATTCACGCAGGCCGTTCCCGCGGTAAAGACGAGGACCGCTTCACCGTCGACCGGAAGCGCGGGTCATCCCCTGAATCGTCCGGCAGCGGGCAGGTCGATGCGGGCAGGGACGATGCCGGGAGCAACGGACGGGACTCCGGCGGAGCGCCTGCGCGCCGTTCCCGCAACTCTGCCTGGTCCCGGCGCACGGGCGGCGACCCGGCCGCAGGAGACGATGACCGGGAAGCCGGCGGAGCGCCTGCGCGCCGTTCCCGCAACTCTGCCTGGTCCCGGCGCATGGACGGCGACCCGGCCGCCGAAGACGAACGCGGCGGTCCGGAGCTTCCCCGCGACAGGCAGCCGGACTCCCATCGGTTCGTTACGGCGCGCGACAGGGCCGAGGCCATGTGGGGGTACCTGCGTTCCGACCGGGAACAGTCGCCGGAGACCCCGGCGGAAGCCTCCGTTGCCCCCGGCGTCGTGCTGCCGGATGATTTCGACGCGGCCGATTTTCTGCAGGGCGCGCGGACCTTGTATATCCGCCTGCAGAAAGCTTGGGCGTCCCGCGACATCACCGGCCTGACGCCCTTTGTCACGCCGAAGTTGCTGGAGACCCTGCGCAGGCAGGCCGAAAAAAATCCTGAGCCGGTGAAAACGGACATCATCATGATTGACGCCGAACTCAAGGACGTGCGGAGCGACGGCGAAACGCAGACGGCGCAGGCGGCGTTCAACGTGCTCATGCGCACGGGCGCGCAATCCGAGCCCGCTGAAGTCGCCGAACTGTGGACCTTTGAACGCGGTCCGGAATCACAAGGCCTATGGCGTCTTTGCTCCATAGGCGAAGCCTGAGGGCGGGAACGGCGAGCTATGGATGACGACGGCATATTCGGACTGTCCCCCCGGCGTTTTATCGGCAAAGCGGCGTACCCCGACGCCTGGCTGACTGTTGTTCCCCTCGGCGGGCTGGGGCAAATCGGCATGAACTGCATGGTCTGGGGCACGGCGACGACCAAGGTGGTCATAGACTGCGGGCTGATGTTTCCAAGCGACTATCACTTGGGCGTGGACGTCATTATCCCGCGTTTCGACTACATCACCGAACACAAAAAAGACATCCGCGGCATCGTGCTCACCCACGGGCACGAAGACCACATCGGCGCTCT
>JAITEY010000117.1 GCA_031281815.1 Desulfovibrio sp.
CTGGCCAGAGACAGGGCGGCCGCCCCGCCGTCGAGTTCGGCCAGGCGTTTTTCCAGCACGTCGTTGGTGGGATTCATCAGCCTGGCGTAAATGTTGCCGAGCTCGCGCAGAGCGAACAAATCGGCGCCGTGCTTGGAATTGAGGAATTTGTAAGCCGTTGTGCGGTATACCGGCACGGCGCGCGCCAGCGTGGCCGGGTCGGCCTCCTGCCCGGCGTGCAGGGCAAGGGTTTCAAGATGATAGGGGCGCTTGGGCATGGTTTTCCTTCCTTGTTGTCTGCATAATGATGATTTTTCAGGATAACACGAAGCGCAGGCCCGGTAAAATACAAAATCCGCATATCGGTATTCCGCGAAAACAGTCGAGGACACGAGCGCGCTGTTTGCGGGAGACGCCGCCGTCAACAAGCACGGACGCCGGGGCTTCATGTCGGGGGACGCCCGCATCGCCGGGAGTCCCTCGGATACATGCGTGGACGCGGGGGTGGGCATTGTGTATGATCAGGACGCATGCGAGGCAAAAAAAGGGAACAACCGCGGCCGGAACCCGGCAGGCGTACCGAAAAGATGGTCATACAAAGAGAAACGGCTGCAACACCACGGTTACGCGGCGTTCTGGCACCGGTGCTGACTCCGTTCAAAGAAAACCTCACCCCCGATCCCGCGCGTTTTACGGCGCATTGCCTGCGGCTGCTTGCCTGCGGTGCAGGGGTGGCCGTCTTCGGCACCACTTCCGAGGCCAACTCGCTGAGCGTGGGTGAGCGTATGGACCTGCTGGACGCCCTTTTGGACGCAGACATTGCGCCCTCGTTGCTGATGGCGGGCACGGGCTGCTGCGCCCTTCCGGATACGGTCGCGCTCACGCGCAAGGCCGTGGATTCCGGTTGCTCAGGCGTCTTGATGCTTTCTCCCTTTTACTATAAAAATGTCGGCGACGACGGACTGTTCGCGGCTTACTCCGAGGTCGTGCAACGGGTGGGCGACGCACGCCTGCGGATCTGCCTGTATCACATTCCGGCGGTCTCCGGCGTGCCCTTGAGCATACCCCTGATTGAGCGTTTGCTGACCGCATGGCCGGGCGTTGTAGCGGGGATCAAGGACAGTTCCGGCGAATGGAGCCATACGGAAACCCTGTTGAGGCACTTCCAATCCGAGACATTTGATGTTTTCTGCGGCAGCGAGGTGTTCCTGCTGCAAACCCTGCGCGGCGGCGCCGGCTGCATCACGGCCACAGCCAACGTCAATGCCGCCGCCGTTGTCGACCTCTGCCGGACATGGCAGGAAGCCGATGCGGAGGCAAAACAGCGCGCCCTTGCCGACACGCGCAAAATTTTTGAAATGATGCCCGTTATAGCGTCGATGAAATCGTATCTTGCCCGGCAGTTGCATGACCCGGCATGGGCAACGGTCCGCCCGCCGCTGGTGCAGGTCGGTAAAGACGATGCCGCGCTGCTGCAAAAGGAACTTGTATCGGCAGGGTTCCCGATACCCCGGCTGCAGGAGTAAGAACAATACAACATTGCTGTGCGCAAGGAGCAAGTATGGCCAAAAAACTTTACATTACGGCTACGGAAGGCAATAGTGAAAAAATGCCCGTAGTGCTGGGCATAATGCAGATGCTTGTGCGCCGCGTCCGCAAACTTGCCTTTTTCCGCCCGCTCATCGCCACGCCCGAGCCGCCCGATGTCCGAGACCACAGCATCAATCTTGTCCTCTCCCATTTCGGGTTGCATATCCCTTACGAAGATACCTACGGTCTGACGCTGCGCGACGCCACCGAAATGATGAACAGCGGCAAGCGCGCCGCCATGCTGGACATCATTCTCCAAAAATTCAAAGCACTGGACCATCACTATGAATTTATTCTCTGTGAAGGTACGAACTTTACCGAGCACGATGCCGCCTTTGAATTTGAACTTAATGCGGAAATAGCCCTCAACTTGGGCACCCCCGTCATTGTTATCTGCAACGCCCTGCGCAAAGGCGTGGAAGAGATCGTCTCTTCCGCGCATATTACGCTGGACTTACTGTCGGAAAAGGATATCGACGTTGCCGCGTGTATAGTCAACCGTGCCTCAATCGCCAAAGATGACGAGATGAAGGTGCGTGAAGCCGTACAAAAACATTCGAAGGCCCCGGTGCCGCCCGTTGCCTATGTGCTTCCCGAGGAACTCTATCTGAACATGCCGACTGTGGACGATGTCAAAAACTGGCTGGACGCCGACGTAGTGTACGGCAAGGAACGTCTGGACACGTTGGTGACCGACTACCTTATAGCCGCCATGCAAGTAGGTAATTTTCTTGATTATCTGCAGCAAGGATGCCTGATCGTAACCCCCGGCGACAGGGAAGACATTGTCCTTGCCGGTCTGGCCTCGCGTTTGTCGTCCGCCTATCCGGACATCGCCGGCATAGTGCTGACCGGCAATCTTGAATTGCACCGTTCCGTTCGCCGGCTGATAGAAAGTTGGGCCGGTACGCCCCTTCCCATCTTGGCTGTTCGGGAGAACACTTCCAGAACCATGCAGAGTCTGGCGGGTCGCAAGGGCAGAATCGAACCGGACAATGCGCAGAAAATCAATACGGCCATCGGCCTGTTTGAAACCGGTGTGGACGCCGCCGAACTGGAGTCGCACATCATCAGCCTGGGCAGCATCAGCGAGACGAAAATTACGCCCAAGATGTTCGAATACAACCTGATAGAGCGCGCCGCTTCCCGGAGAATGACCATTGTGTTGCCGGAAGGCACTGAGGAGCGCATTCTGCGCGCTGCGGACGTCCTGGTGCGGCGCAGGGTTGCGCATCTTATTCTGCTCGGCAATATCAAGGTCATCAAGGACAAGATGTCCGCCCTCGGCATCAATCCCGAGGTAACGCTCATTCAGCCGGAGCTTTCGCCCAAGTTTGAAGAGTACGCGGCAACGTATTACGAGATGCGCAAAAAGAAAGGCATAAGTCAGGATTTGGCCAGGGATATCCTCAGTGACCCCACGTACTACGGGACAATGATGGTCTATAAAAACGATGCCCACGGCATGGTTTCCGGGTCCATAAACACCACGGCGCATACCATCCGTCCGGCCTTTGAAATCATAAAGACCAAACCCCACGCTTCCCTTGTCTCCTCGGTCTTTCTCATGTGCCTCAACGACCGTGTGCTTGTCTTCGGCGACTGCGCGGTCAATGCGAACCCCACAGCCGAACAGCTTGCGGACATCGCGATAAGTTC
>JAITEY010000157.1 GCA_031281815.1 Desulfovibrio sp.
CGGCCGTATTCAAAAGCCCGGTTCAAGGTAAGCAGCAGTTCGTCGTTGTCCGCGGGCTTGGTCAGATAGTCGAAGGCGCCGCTTTTCATGACTTCCACGGCCGAGTTGATGGTGCCGTATGCCGTGAGCAGGATCACGGGCAGCGCGGGATTGACGGTGCGCAGGCGGGCCAGCACTGCCCGCCCGTCCATGCCCGGCATGTTCATGTCTACCAGGGCCACGTCGGCGCAGGCGGGATTGTTTTCAAAGCAGGCGACCCCTTCGCCGCCGGAAGCGGCCTCGAAGACGGTCCAGCCCGCGTCTTCCAGGACAGCCCGCACCATGAGGCGCAAGCCGGGTTCATCGTCGATGACCAAGACGGATTTCACGATGCTTCCTTCAGGGCACTCCGCGCGGCGCGCGGTGCTGCTTTGCGTTCCGGCTTGATACGCTCGGGAAAATTCAGGCGTACGATACTGCCCCGGCCCGCTTCGGAAATGATGCGAGCGGAACCGCCGTGGTCCGCCATGCCGCGTTGCACCAAGGCCAGACCCAGCCCTGTACCGCGTTCCTTGGTAGTGAAAAAGGCTTCAAAGGCCCGTTTTTTTTGTTCACCGCTCATGCCGCAGCCCCTGTCCCGCACTTCAATGAATACCGCGTCGCGCGTGCGGCCGGACACAATGCTCAGGAGGGCGGTTTCGAGGTCAGCCTGCGGCGCCTCCGCCGGAGCCAGCCCGGCCCGTTGCGCGCCTACATTTTCCGCGGGTGTTTCAAGGGCGTCAAGGCTGTTGAGCACCAGATTCAGCAGCATCTGTTTCAGGCTGTCGGCGTCGGCGTATACGTATTCCGCGGCCAGACGCAGGCAGGGAGCGACGCCTTTCCGTTCCAGGTCGAAACGCAGCAGTGTGCAGATTTCGTGCGCCAGAGCGCGCAGATCAACAACGCCGATTTCCAGCGCCCGCCCTCTGCCCAGGAAAAGCAGGTCCGTGACCACGCGGTTCAGCCTGTCGGCCTCGCGCACCATCATTTTGGCGTATTCTTCTTCCGGGGCGCGACCGGCGAGTTTTTTCACAAAGTACTGAGCAAAACCGCGCAAGGAACTCAAGGGATTGCGGACTTCGTGGGCCACGCCGGCGGCCAGCGCGCCGACGGCGGCGAGTTTTTCGGCCTCGGCCAGACTTTGCTCCAGGTTGTGCAGGGTGGTGCGGTCTCTGAAGATAATCATGCCGGCGTTTTCCCGGTCACCGCTCAGGGGCAGGGCCAGTACCTCCAGTTGAGATCCTCGGTAGTTGACCTGCCGCCAGCCGTCGTTTGTCTCGCGTTTTTCCGGGGCAAGGTTATGCTTTTCAAGGGTGTGGCGATGCTTTTCGGGGGAAGAATTATACTTTTCCGGGGTAAGGTCGTGCATTTCCGGAGCATGGTCATGCGTTTCGCAGGGAGCGGTCTGTTTTTCCGTGAAGAAATCATATTGTTCGGGAGGGGCGACTTCCCCGGCCGGGACGGCAAAGTCTTCGGGCAGGTCGCGGACCGGACGGCCCAGCACCTCGCCGGCGGGACGTTTGAGTATGGAGAGTGCCGCTGGGTTGGCGGAGCGCACCATGCCGTCGTGACCGACGGTTATCAGGCCGTCAGGGAGTTTGTCCAGCAGCTTGGCCTGAAAGCGTTCCAGTGCCGCCGCTTTGCGGGCCTGCTCGCGTCTGGAAAGGAATTTGAGGCCCAGGCCCCAAGTGAGCAGGGCTGCGGCCAGGATATAGGCTGCCTGGAAGATGAGATTTCGTCGGAAGCCGGCAAAGGCGTTCAGGTATTTGTCGCGGTCCAGGCCGACGACCAGGAATCCGGGCGACCCCAGCGCATCGCGCAGGCTTGCGGGCATACCCCGCAACGGCTCCAGGCGTTTGCCGTAGATGTACACTTCTCTGCCGTCGACGGTATACAGGCCGTGCAGTTCGCCCGCCCGCAGCATGGCCTCGACCATGTCGTCGGGCAGATTGACGGAACGGTCACCGTGCAGGGGCGAGGTCAGAAAATTTTCGCCTTCATCATCGACGATGCCTGCGAAAAGCACTTCACCTTCCTGTTCCAGTGCCTCGAAAAATTCTGCTGCTCGCGAGGAAAGGCGATTTTCGTCCTCACGCACCGGCCCGCGCCGCACGGATTTTTCTATGGACAAGTATACCGCTCTGGCTGTCAGGTACAGGTGTTGTTGCTCGGCTTCGCGCTGATGGCGGAAATTCTGGGCCGTGGAAAGAAGCACGGAACAGCCTATGACCAGCATGGTCAGCACGGCCAGGATGACTGTACTGCGTTCTTTGGTTTTTTCAGCAAGTTCCATATAAGCGTGGACAATAGTCTTTTCCCGGCACTGTGTCCATTGCGGGTCCGCGTGAGCAGCAATTCTCATTATGGCCCTTTGTCGCTGCGGCTGTGGTTTTGCAGCCTCGGCCAGCGGGATAAAACGCCAATTTTGTGGGAATAAGATAAGTTATTCTTTCAGTTTAACCGGCCCCGGTGGAGAAATTTTCTCAAAAAAGTCTAAAATTAGAATTACTGCTCAACCACCGCGACGCCGGTTACGGTTCACTCCGCATCCGGCTCAGTCCGTCGGCCGGCGGACCCCTCCCTGAAGGGAGGGGTACCGGCAAAGG
>JAITEY010000243.1 GCA_031281815.1 Desulfovibrio sp.
ACAATATCCGGCTTGCCCGGCAGACTTTTCACATGCAGGCGGAAACGAAAACCCATGCTGTGCAGTAAAGAACGCACAGCTTTTTCAGGCTGCGTATCCCGCCCTTTGATACGGGACATGTTGCGGCTGCGTTTTTCCGCGCTGATGGTGTCCATAATCAATTCTCCCTACCGTTTTTTTCGCGCTTCGGAGCATTACTCCCCGCTCCGTCGAGGGGTCGTTGCGCTGTTGCGCTCCCTTGGCGATACCGCGCGCGGCGGCGTTGCAACGGCTCGCGGCGTGTGGACTTTTTCGGAAAATGCGGTTACGCCGTCCGGTATGTCGAGCCGCCGCTATCTGGTCGTGTCTTGACCGCTAGAGCGTTCCATTTTGCATAATTTGCAACCCCGATGAGGGGGTTCGGGGGAAATCATTTCACCCGGCCGCCGGAGGCATATAAATCATCATTGCAATGTTTCAATGTTCGGCCTTGCGCCTGCTCAGGCCGGCTGCCGGAGGCATATAAATCAATTGTAATGTTTCGAGGCCCTCTGTGCTTGACGAACGCTGTTACCGGAGGATCGGGCTGTACGGGCAATTCCGCAAGATTATGAACGCGGAACGGCTGACCGAAGAAGACGGCGACGCCCTTTTCGCCTGTCCCGACATCATTGCCGTGGCGGCGCTGGCCCACCGCGTGCGCACCAGGATGCACGGCGACAGAACGTACTATGTCCGCAACCGGCATATCAACTACAGCAACATCTGCGTCAACCGCTGCCGGTTCTGCGCTTTCCGCCGGGATGAGCATGCCGAGGGAGCGTTTACCCTGGACCGGGAAGCCATGCTGCGGCGCGCCTTGGACGACGACGGCAGCCCTTTTGCGGAAATACACGTCGTCGGCGGCTGCCGGCCCGGCCTGCCTGTTGCCTGGTTTGAAGAATTTTTCGCCGAACTGCGGCGCCTGCGTCCGGAAACGGAAATCAAGGCCTTTACCGTGGCGGAAATCCATAATTTCGCGCGCATTGAGCGGTGCGACACGCGCGCGGTGCTTACGCGGCTCAAAAAGGCCGGCGTGTCCATGCTCACCGGCGGCGGGGCGGAAATCTTCAGTCCCGCCGTGCGCGACGCCATCTGTCCGGGCAAACTCAGCGGCGAGGAATACCTGCGCATTGCCGGGGAAGCGCATGCTCTGGGGATTCCCTCAAACTGCACCATGCTCTTCGGGCATATAGAGTCGCACGCCGACCGCGTGCGCCACCTTTGCGCCCTGCGCGCCCAACAGGACAGGAGCGGCGGCTTCGTCTGCTTTGTCCCCCTGGCCTACCAAGCGGGACACAACGCCCTGGCCGCCGAAGTCCGGTCCCCGCATACGGCCGTGGATTCCGGCCTGGACCGTCTGCGGACCATCGCCGTCGCCCGCCTGCTCCTGGACAACATCCCGCACATCAAGGCGTACTGGGTCATGCTCGGCATCAAATGCGCCCAGGCGGCCCTGAGTTTCGGCGCCGACGACCTTGACGGGACCATTATTGAAGAACGCATCGGGCACATGGCCGGGGCGGACGCCGAACAGGCCTTGTCCCGCGCCGAACTGGAGGGCATGATCCGGGACTGCGGATTTGAACCCGTCAACCGCACGGCGGGGTACAAACGCCTGCCGGACGCCGGCACGCCCGCGGACGACGCCCCGCGCACGGACGCAACCCAGCGCACGGACGCAACTGCCAGCACGGACGCCCCCCCCCGCACGGACGCCGGGGTCGTTGCGGAGGCGGTTTCCGGCGGCGTGTCGCCCGGCGGCCGCGCGGGAGCGGCAAATTCGGAGATTGGAATCGAAGGTCGTCGGTTGCCGTCCGCCCGCCGCGCGGGCGCGGCCGGCATCGTGCGGCGGCTGGCAAAAGCGTACGCCTCGCCGCCGGGGCACGGACCCGGCAACGATCATGCGGCCGGTGCAGGAATACGCCTCTCCGGGGACGAGGCCTTCGCGCTGTATACGGAAACCGACCTGCATACTCTGGGCGCGCTGGCGCACGCGGCGCGCATGCGCCGGCATCCGGAAAAGGTCGTCACCTACGTCGCCGACCGCAACATCAATTATTCCAATATCTGCACCTGTGCCTGCCGCTTCTGCGCCTTTTTCCGACCGCCGGGACATCCCGACGGCTATGTGCTGACAAAGGAGGAACTGACGCGGAAAATCCGCGAAACCATTGATCTCGGCGGGACGCAGATACTCCTGCAGGGAGGGCTCAACCCGGCGCTGACGCTGCCTTGGCTTGAGGATATGCTTTCCTGGATACGGACCGGCTTTCCGTCCATACATATTCACGCCTTTTCGCCGCCCGAAATCGCCTTTTTCGCGGAGCAATCGGGGCTGAGCGATGCGGAAGTCATTGCCCGACTGGTCGGAGCGGGGCTGCATTCCATACCGGGAGGAGGCGCGGAGATACTTGCGGAGCGCGTCCGTTCCGAGGTTTCGCCCGCCAAGTGTTCAGCCGCGCGCTGGCTTGCGGTGATGAAAGAAGCGCACCGGCAGGGGCTGAAGACAACGGCGACCATGATGTTCGGGCACAAGGAAAGCCTTTCCGAGCGCCTTGAGCATCTCTTTGCCCTGCGGGCGCTGCAGGACGAAACCGGGGGATTCACGGCCTTCATTCCCTGGACGTTTCAGCCTTCGGGCACAGCGCTCGGAGCAGGCGACCGGGAGGTCGCGCCCCCTGCCGAACCGTCCGGACCGTCCGAGCCGTTTGGGCCGTCCGGGTCGTCCGAGCCGATTGGGCCGTCCGGGTCGCTTCGGGCAAAGTCCGGAAGCGCCTTTCACCGCAGCGAACCGGCGCAGAGTTATCTGCGTCTTCTGGCCCTTTCCCGTCTGGTGCTGGACAATTTTCCTTCGCTGCAGGTTTCCTGGGTAACCATGGGGCCGCAAATCGCGCAACTGGCGCTGTTTTTCGGAGCCAACGACTTCGGTTCCCTGATGATTGAAGAAAATGTCGTGGCCGCGGCGGGGGTGTCGTTCCGTCTGTCGCGGGAGGAAATACACGCAATCATAGGCAGGGCGGGGTTTACGCCCATGCAGCGCACCATGGACTACAGCCTTGTCGGGCAAGGAGTACGCACGTCGTGAAGGTGGATACGGAAGCGGGAGCGGGGTGCGTACCGCCCGCGGCTCCTTGCGGAGCGCAACGGGAGCGGCCCGGAGGCGTTTCCCGCGAGTCCCGAAGGAAGACGCGCGTGGGGCGCATTGCCTTTCTCAATGTGCTGCCGGTGTATTACGCGCTGGAAGCGGGCATAATCGCGCACGATTTTGAACTGGTGCGGGGTACGCCTGCGGAACTCAACAGGCTTACGGCGGCGGGGGAGTTGGACGCCGCTTCCGTTTCGTGCGTGGAGTATGCGCGGCGGCCCGAGCGTTATCTGCTTCTGCGCGACCTGTCGATAAGCAGCGACGGGCCGGTGCGCAGCGTTTTGCTGTTGTCGCGTTTTCCTGTGGAAACGTTGCGGGGCCGGAGCATACTTTTCAGCGCCCAGAGCCACACCTCGGTCCTGCTCCTGCGTCTGCTGCTGGCGGAAGTGTACGGGGTCACGGCGTTCAGCGCCGCAAGCGGACAGGCGGCCGAAGAACTCGGGGCGGGGCGTTTTCCGGATGCTTTTCTCGCCATCGGCGACGAAGCCCTGCGCCTGAGCGGGCATCCGCAGTACCCTTACCGACTGGATTTGGGGCAGGTCTGGCGGGAGCATACCGGGTTTCCTTTTGTTTTCGGGCTGTGGATTGCCCTGCGCCGCGCCGGAGAAAACGCCGCAGAGGAAGATCCGGGCGCGTTGTTGCGGGCCTCGCGCGACTACGGCAGGGGGCACATGGAGGAAATTCTGCGGGCGGCCGCGCGCAGTCATCCTTTTATGACTTCTGCGGAGCATGCCGACTACTTTGCCTGCCTGAAGCATAGTCTGGGAGAGCGCGAACAGGCAGGGTTGAAACTGTTCTGGAGCAAACTCGCGGACGCGGGCGAGTTGCCCGGTGTTCCGGAATTGGAGTTTTATTTTTGAGCGGTTACGGGAACGATGTGTGTAACCGCTCATACGTCGAGACAGCCGAAACCGCGCGGTACGGCAACTCAGGCAATCTCCCGCAGGGCGGCCGCTGCATGCGGAAGGCGCGTGAGCAGTGAAGTTGCATTGTTGACGCCGCTTTTTACTCGTTTCCCAACGCGAAAAACGAAACGCCGCAGCGTGGTACGCCGGCCAAGCCGGGAATGTCTACACCCCGCCGCTGCGCGCATGGCGGATCGGGACTCCCTTTCCGGCTTGGTCGAGTACAGTATAAGCCTATTTGAGATAATGTCAAGCAAAAGTGCGATAAATAATCGCGTAATGACATTAGCACGGTGGCAGAGACACGACCGGGCAGTTTGCAGTCGATTGTAAAATACCCTGTCATGATGAGGGGATATGTATTTTCGCGCGGTCCCGCCGCCCTAAAACGAACAGGGGCCTTGCGGCCCCTGTTGCGTGTCGTCGTCAAACAGCCGAAGCTGTTGCCGGGCTAGAAGGAATAGGTCAGATATATCTGTGCCTTCCAGGCGTTGGTGTTCTCGTG
>JAITEY010000061.1 GCA_031281815.1 Desulfovibrio sp.
CTTGTACCGATACGGCAAGCGGATCATCAAAGACAAATGCGGCTTCCTCAAATCGAATACCGTGTTTGCGGAAATTGCTTTCGGATTTCTCGTCATCCCACTCGAAATACAGTTCCATCCACTTATCTGCCGTGCCATTGATGTATCTTTTTTTTGTATATACAAAAAGCGACCATGAGTCAACCTCTATCCTGTTAAGATACCTGGAGCGCATTGGCGAACAGTATCCCCGGAACTGTTCTCCGCTACGGAACAACCGGGAAAACACACGGTGCAGGGCTGTTTCGCAGACAACTCAGTCCGGACCGGATGTCGTCCGGGCGACTTGATGTCGGTTACGTTCGACCGCTCCCAGGGCTATGCCGCCGATAATCAGGCACGTGGACACAATCAGCGGCAGGTCTATGCCTTCACCCAGGAAGACGGACGATCCGATAATGCCTACAACCGGCGCCAGAAGAACGCCGAGCGAGGTGGTGACCGCGGGCAGGCCGGCGTTGATCACCGTCATCGCCCAAAAGGCCAAGGCGGTCGCCGGTATGCCGCAGTAAGCCAGAAGCAGGACCAGCGACGTAGTGACCGTGAAAACCGGCGGCCCTTCCATGATAAAGGCTGTGACGGCCAGCAGGCACCCGGCCAGCAGGGTCTGCCAGAAAATAAGCTGAAACGGCGTGGAATACCAGACATGGGCGCGTATGCAAAGAATGGCCGCGGCCCAGGAAAAGGCGTTGAGCAGCAGCAACACATGGCCCAGCAGTACCTTGTTGTTCCCGAAGTCCACGGCAAAGGGATTGCAGAGGAGAACAACCCCGCCCAAACCTATGACGATGCCGGCAATTTTGCGCACGGACAAGGTTTCATGCAGAAAAAACCATGCTCCGGGCGCCACCCACAAAGGCGAGGTATAACCCAGGACGGCCGAACGTCCCGCCGGGATGTACTGCAGCCCGACGGCCATCAGGGCCGGGCCGACGGCCATGTTCAGGATGCCGATAACCAGGATGATGGAGATGTCCTGTTTGCGGGGTATGACGAAGTTCCGCGTCGCGCACTGTACGGCGAGCACGGCAAAGGCGGCGATGAGACAGCGCAGGCACGCCGACCAGAGGGGCGGCATATGTCTGACCAGCAGCTTGACCACCGGCCAGTTGAGGCCCCAAAAAATTATGACTACAGCGAAAAGCAGGATCGCCGTGCGTCGTTCAATCTGCATACGTTGAGGCCGGGGATAAAAAGGTTGGGGCTTGCGCTTTGGACGCGCAGACTTTATGGGAAAGGCCCGAACTTGTCAAAAAGGCTGCCGGCAATGGTCGCCTCACGCGCAGAGGTGTGGATTGAAACGGCCCTGACCCGCGACGCGGCGTTGCGGATAAATGTGCAACGCCGACGAGGGGGGCCGGGGCCGCGCCCCGGCCGCCGGAGGCATACAAAGTCGCCGGAGGCATACAAAGTCAAAGTTAATCCGCCCCGGTCGCCTTCCGCGCGGAGGCATGGATTGAAACCTCAGTGATTCATACTGTGAAAGCGTTGTGAAAACTACCTATGCGGCCGTTGTGGTCGGCGGCGGGCACGCCGGCTGTGAAGCGGCCCTGGCCTTGGCGGGTCTGGGCCATGAGGTGCTGTTGCTTACCGGCAACCTGGACCGTTTGGGGCATTTGTCCTGCAATCCCGCCGTCGGCGGCGTCGGCAAAGGGCATCTGGTCAGGGAAATCGACGCCTTGGGCGGAAAGATGGCCCTCTGGGCCGATGCGGCCGGCATACAGTTCCGCACCCTGAATACAGGCAAAGGCCCCGCCGTGCGCGCCACCAGAGCGCAAATGGACCGGGAAGCCTACGCGCGCGCCGTGAAGGACACTGTTTTCGGGCAAACCGGGCTGACCGTGCTGCAGGATATGGTGGAAGAAATCCTGGGAAACAAGCGCGCCTGCGGCGTCCGCACGGCCTGCGGCCTGGAATTTTACGCCCGGCACATCCTCCTGACACCCGGCACGTTTTTGAACGGCCTCATGCATATCGGCCTGCACAGCATGCCCGGCGGCCGCCTCGGCGACATCCCCGCCCTGAAACTGACCGACTCCCTGCGCCGGCACGGATTGAGGCCGGGCAGGCTGAAAACGGGCACGCCGCCCAGACTGCTCGCCTCCTCAATAAACACCGCAGTACTGGAGGAACAGAAGGGAGACGTCCCGCTCCCTTCGTTCAGTTTTTACGGCCCGCCCCCAGGTCTGCCGCAGGTATCCTGCCGCATCACCCGGACCAACGAGCGCACGCACGACGTCGTCCGCTCCGCTCTTGACAGATCGCCGCTCTTCTCCGGCATCATCAAAGGACGTGGCCCGCGGTACTGCCCCTCCATTGAAGACAAGGTCGTCCGCTTCAGCGAACGTGACGGTCACCACGTCTTTCTTGAGCCTGAAGGGCTGGACAGCCCGGAATGCTATCCCAACGGCCTGGCGTCCAGCATGCCGGCGGACGTACAAATCGCGGCCCTGCGAACCATTCCCGGCCTGGAAAACGTCCGGATGCTGCGCCCCGGCTATGCCGTGGAGTACGACAGTCTGGACCCGCGCGACCTGCATCCCACTCTGGAGAGCCGCATCCTGCCGGGTTTGTGGGCGGCAGGGCAGATCAACGGCACTTCCGGCTATGAAGAAGCGGCCGCGCAGGGGCTGTGGGC
>JAITEY010000078.1 GCA_031281815.1 Desulfovibrio sp.
GAAAGTACTCCCTTTCGAGCCTGTGAAGAAAGCGATTGGCACATAATTTGGCACACCGCCAATCGCTGAACCAGAAATCCTTGGCGTCCCCAAGCGGATTCGAACCGCGGTTGTCGGCGTGAAAGGCCGATGTCCTAGGCCGTCTAGACGATGGGGACGTAACATATACCCTCATCCGCGCCTCTCGCGCACAATGAGCGAAGTCTTGTACTCGAAAGCAGGGCGGCACGTCAATCTTTTTTTGCGAGAGCTTTTGCCGATTGCCGGCCGGAAAGCTGTCTTATTGCATAAATTATGTAAATTAAGCATGTTATATAAAAATTACCGACCTTACATCAAGTTTTTCAGGCCATCCGCATCGAATCCCTGAGCGACATAAAAGGTTTCCATGCTTTCCGGGCGCGACCCTGCCGGCTTGTAGGACTTGACTGTCGCAAAACACCGGCGCAAATCATCGGAGAGCGTTTTGACTTCCGGCCCCATGAAAACCTTGTATACAAAACTGCCGCCTTGCCCCAGACAGCGCCGGGCCAATTCGAAAGCTTCCCGGCACAAGGCGGCGGAACGCGCCTGATCGGTCGCGCGGTGCCCGATCGTAGCAGGCGCCATGTCCGACAGCACGACCTGAAACGGCCCCCTGTCCCGAAGCAGCGCGGCGAATTCCGGGGAGGGCGCATACACGTCTTCCCGCACAAACAGCACCTGCGGAGGAAACACCGTCTCGGTGCCGGCAAGGTCCGCGCCGAGCACAAAACCCTGCGGACCGACCTGTCCGGCCGCATACAACGACCAGGAACCGGGCGCGGCCCCAAGGTCCAGAACCCGCATGCCTTTTGCGAAAATGCGGAAACGCCGGTCCAGTTCCTGCAATTTATAAATTGACCGGGCAGGGTAATGTTCCCGTTTGGCCTTAAGAAAATAATGATCACGGTATGTTTTCACCGGCGTATCCTTTTTCGTGGAAGCGTCCGAAGGACCGCGCCCTCCGCCTGCCGCCGCGCGTCACTCCGGCCGAAGTCCGGATGCATCTTTTTCAAGAGAGCAACAATGCCGATGATAACGAATATTCACTGTTGGGCCAAGGGTAGGCCGAGGCACAGAACATGAAAACTCCGCATCGGGTGCTGCTGCCGGGAACCGGCGGGGAATTGCTGCGCCGGGAACTGCGTCTTGCTTTTGCCCGGATAGGTCTGCCCGCGGAGGAAGTCCACCCGGACCGCCTGCACGACGCGGGCAGCCCGGAAAGCCTTGAAACCCGCCTCGGCGAGGGGCCGGTACTGCTGTTCAGCGTGAATTTTCAAGGACTCGGCAGACTGCGCCGCTGCCTGGACCTGGCGGCCCGCAACGGGAGCATTATCGCCGTCTGGTTTGCGGATAACCCCTGGAACATCCTTGCCGGGGTGCGGGACAAAGCGTGGAAAAGCCTCCCCCTCTTTGTGACCGATGACTCCTTTATCGGCCCGCTGACGGCGGCAGGCGCAGCAAGCGTCCATCACCTGCCCCTTGCCGCCTGCCCTGAACTGTTCGCCCCCGATGCCGGGCGTGACCGGGCCTTTGCTCCGCCGGCGGACCTTGCGCCCTTTGTCTTCGTCGGACGCTCGGCCTTTCCCGGTCGGGATGCTTTTTTCGCCGGACTGGCGTTGCCGGACGACCTGGAAAAAGAGGCGCGCGCCCTGCTCAGGAACGCCGGCACCGTGCGCCCGGACCTGCTGTGGTGGCAAAACGCCCTAGGACTGTCGCCCGCCTCGTTCTGGCCCGGCAAAAAGGCGCGCCTGCCCGCCCTGGGCGCGGAACGCGCCAACCTGTTCCACCGCGCGCGCTGTCTTGCCGCCGCCGCGGAACTCGGAAGCGCCTTCGCATCAGCGCATCAGCTCGCTGAACGCAGCGCTCCGGCAGAAGCGCCTGAACACGCAGCCTCCCCGTCACGTTCAGCCGACGGCATCGGCCTCGACCTGTTCGGCGATGCAGGCTGGAGGGCAATACTGCCGCCCGACGCGCGCCTGCGCCCGCCTGTGGACTACTACGCCCGCCTGCCCGGCATTTACGCGGCCGCCTCCTTCAATCTTTGTCTGACGGGCCTGCAGTTGCCGCGCGGGCTCAACCAGCGCCACTTCGACGTCTGGACCGCAGGAGGGCTGCTCCTGAGCGACGCGACACCGGGTCTGGAACTTTTCCCCGACGAACTGGCGCGGGCCGTGACATTCAGGACCGCGCGGGACATGGCGACGCTCGCCGCAAGGCTGGAAAGCGGCGCGGCGCGCGACATGCTCATCGCCGACTGGCAAGGCTGCATCCTGCGGGAACACTGCTATGTGCATCGCGCGCAGACGATTCTGGAAAAATTGCGTTTGGATTGACCATACCCCGTCCCCTCGCCAACGGATGAGGGGACGGGGTAACTCAGCAGTTTCTTTCACAAATCAAAATAATCCGCTTTTGCGGCTATTCAGCCGCGGGCTGCCCTCCCACTTTCTTTCCTTGGTATTCACCCGTCAGCGTACGCAGGAAAGCCACAATCTTGTTGTTGTCCGCTTGAGGGATATCCATGCCGGAAAGATAGATCCCCATGATGCGCACCGCATCACGCAGAGTCGTCACGGTTCCGTCGTGCAGATAGGGCCAGGTCAGCTCGATATTCCGCAAATTCGGGACCTTGAACTTATGCAGGTCTTCCTCCTTGCCGGTGAAGTCCTTTCTTCCCGCATCGGACCCCAGCGGATTGCCGCGATCGGCAAAGTAATCCTTTTTCAGGTCCGTATATTCATAGGACTTGCCGCCGAGAGAAGCCCCCACATGACAGGAGGAACAACGGTAGGCGACAAAGCGCCGATACCCGGTAAGCTCATCCGCCGTAAGTGCGCCGTCGTCGCCTTTAAGCCATTTGTCGAAACGGCTGTTCGGGGTGATGAAGGTTTTTTCGTATTCGGCAACCGCATTCATGATGTTGTCGCCGGTCCAGCCGTCCGGATACACCGCGGCGAACGCCTTGGTAAGCGCCTCGTCTTTCGACAGTTTGTCGATGACTTGCTTCCAGTCTTTGCTGCCCATTTCAATCGGGTTGAACGGGGGACCGCCGACCTGTTCGGCAAGATCGGCCGCGCGTCCGTTCCAGAACTGGCTGATGTTGAACACGGCGTTGAATACGGTCGGAGCGTTGATGTCACCGAACTGGGCGCGCACGCCTTCGGCAAAACGTTGATTGTCCGTGCCGGCTTTCTGCAGGTCGTGACAGCCGGCGCAGGCAAGCGTGTCGTCAACAGACAGGCGCTTGTCGTTGAACAGCTTTTTCCCGAGGTCGACCTTGGCGGATGAAACCGGCAGGGCATCGGGAAGAGGCTGCACCGGTTCATTGCGTCTGGACGCAACCGACAGCGGCTGAGGATAATGCACGGCCCGCGCCGCCTTTACCCAGTCCAGAATTTCCTCGCGATCTTTGGAGGAGACGCGGGCGCTCCAATGCACCGCCGTGAACTTTGCCGGAGGCATGGTTTCGTTGACCGTCACCCACTCCATCTTGGCAATGACGGCTTCGCTCACCGGGCTGCCTGCCGCCTTCTCTCCGAATTCCTCGCGCAGGTCTAAAGCGCGCAATCCGTCTGTGTAATCCTTTTCGATAATCTGCCTTATGCCGGGGATGGAGGCATAAAACGGCAGATCATAGCCGCGCGTATGGCAGGCCATACACTTGTCGCGGACCATTTCCGCCACCTTGCTGAACTTGGCCGCATCCGGCCGGTCAGCCGGGCTTGCCTGCGCGGCGGAGCCCGGCTCGGCGGCGTTCACGAAAAACCAGACGCCCAACACGCCGATGCCCGCGACGGCGCCCACTAAAAACTTGCTCACCCGCATACCTCCGTCTCCTTTACCCGGTTGACCGGGCGTTTGCCGGGCTGCCGCCCCGAATTCGTCGTCACGGCGCGGAACATCCCGATTTTTTCTGCCTATCAGTAATGATTTCTGCTCGCATAAATAGAAATAAAGGTCAAGATGCTGCCATGTTTTAAACAAAAAACGGATATATAATACAACAGCCTGTAATTCCAGGATAATTCTCAGGATGACGATTTTAAAAAAATAGTATAATTTCAGCATGTTATTTTTCCCTGTATCAGAAGTATCCCGCCGGTGATAAAAAATGCTGCCTTGAAGATTACGCAGAGGGGATTTGACAGCGCTGTTTTTTGCGGCTATGGTCTGCCGCCCCCGGAAACGGACGCCGAAACACAAAAGAAACACAAAATACAAGACGTTCAAAGGCATGCGAGGGTGGCGGAACTGGTAGACGCACCGGATTTAGGATCCGGCGGTTTGTCCGTGGGGGTTCAAGTCCCCCCTCTCGCACCACATCGCACAGTACTTTTACTCCCTCCAAAGGAAGCTTTGCCGAGATGCAGTACGTCATCGAAGATCTGAGCCCGGTCAAAAAGAAAATCACGGTCACTTTCCCCGCCGAAGAAACCGATGCCGCCTTTTCGTCCGCCGTGTCGACACTCCGCAGGCATGTGCGCCTGAACGGTTTTCGTCCCGGCAAAGTCCCGCCGGAAATCATAGAAAAGCGCTTTTTTGACGATGTGCGCCGGCAAACCGCATCGCAACTTATCGATGAGCGTCTTGATGAAATTTTATCCGGCAGCGGCTTCTATATCATGTCGCCCGTCATGTGCGACGGGGGCAGACCTGAACGCGGCAAGGAATTTTCCTACAGCATTACTTTTGAAGTGCTGCCCGAATTCGAGATTCCCGACTACCGCGGCATGCCTGTGGAACAGGAAGAAGCCGTGGTCACGGATGATGACGTCGATGAGTTGCTGGCCGTTATGCGCGACAAGACCGCGGACATCGTCCCCGTTGACGAAGACCGCACGCCCGAGGACGGTGACTGGGTGTTTGCGGACTGGGTGTTCCTCGACGAAGAGGGCGCCGTCATGCCCGACTACAAAATCGACAACAACCTCATCGCCGTTGAACAGGCGAAACATCTGCTTGATGTGGAAGCACTGCTGAAAAGCATGAAGCCGGGCGAGGAAAAAGAAGGTCCTGTGACCTTTCCTCCCGACTATGAGAATAAAGAACTGGCCGGGCGCACCCTCGGCGTGCGCATCACACTGCACGGTTTACGAAAAAAAATACTGCCCGAGCTGAACGACGCCTTTGCCCAAGTGTTCAATGCCGACACTCCGGATCAGTTGCGCGACAAGTTACGCGAAACCGTTCAGCGGGGCAGGGAATCCCGGAACCGCACAGAAGCGCAGAGAAAGCTGGCGGAAGAATTGTTGCGGCGCACGGACTTCCCGCTCCCCGAAAGCACGGTTGCGGAAATTGTCGAGATGTTCGCAGATGATTTTGAAAAGCGCCTGCAGGACATGGGCACGAATCTCGACGCCCAAGGTAAAACACCGGACGACCTGCATGCCGAAGTGCGCCCTTACGCGGAACAGTGGGTCCGCGTCCATGTTTTGCTGCTGAACATAGCCCGCAAAATGGGATTAACCGTCAGCGACGTTGAAGTGACCGCGCGCCTGTACCGCCTGGCCGAACGCTCCGGCCGGGACTACGCGACCGTCAGGGAGCAGGTCGAGCGCAGCAACCATCTCCCGAAGCTGCGCAATGAACTCCTTGCCGAGAAGGCTATGAACGAGATTTATGCCGCGGCCGCTGTGACCATGATCCCCCCCGCTCCGCAAGAAACAGCGCCGCATGCGGAAAATGACGCCGCCCCCGCCGCAACAGCAACAATAACGGCTGCGGATGAGGCGCATGACGCATCCGCCGTCGACCAAGCCCCGGCGCAGGAAGGCAACATCATCCCCGGCGTTTCCGGCGCAGAGGAAAATGTATCCGCAGCGGAAGACAACACCGCCGCCCCGGATGCGACGGAAAGCGCCCCGGACGGTGAAGAGGAAACATCCTCCGGAGACGCCGCCGGCATCCCTGAAAAGACTGCCGCCCCCCAGACTCCCCCCGCCGGGGAATGACCCCGGAAATCGCCGCCCTTGCCATGCCCGCCGTTCACTCTTATACTGTGGTGAGGTTTTTTGTACTACCGGGTGCGGAAGCGCCGCCGGCACGGTCCGCGCCCGCTTTGTGCATCCAGATGCACTGAACCCTTGCGCGGATTGCCGCTTCACGCGCGGGCAATATCTGCCGCTTGTTTTTGGCGTGAAAATTGCATATTACGCGGTGCGCCGTATGCGCAGCGCGCGTACCGAAGAGGAGTCGCTATGCCCATTCCCATGGTAATTGAAAGCGCCGGCCGCACGGAGCGGGCCTACGACATTTACTCCCGCCTGCTCAAGGACCGCATTGTGCTGCTGGGCGAAGCCGTGGACGAGCACACAGCCTCCCTGATCTGCGCGCAACTGCTTTTTCTGGAATCAGAGGACCCGGCCAAGGAAATCTATTTGTACATCAACTCGCCCGGCGGCATAGTGACCGCCGGCTTGGCCGTATACGACACCATGCGCTACATCGCCTGCCCCGTCGCCACCCTGTGCATGGGCCAGGCCGCCAGCATGGCCGCGTTGCTGCTCTGCGCGGGCAGCAAGGGCATGCGCTACGCCCTGCCCAACAGCCGCATCATGATTCATCAGCCTTCCGGCGGCTTCCGCGGTCAGGCGACGGATATAGAAATTCATGCGCGCGAAGTGCTGCGCCTCAAGCAGACCTTGAACGAAATCATGGCCGAACACAGCGGGCAACCTGTGGAGCGCATGGAGGACCTGACGGAACGCGACAACTTTCTGAGCGCGGCCGAAGCCGTCGAACTCGGCCTTGTCGACCGCGTTCTCGCTTCGCGCAACGATTTGACCGGAGAACACGGGAAATAGCATCCGCTGCCCGCTGATGAGGATCCGTTTATGGCAAGAATACCGGGAAAGGACGCAAAGGGCCCCGTCCTGCGTTGTTCCTTCTGCGACAAGAGCGATGAGCAGGTCAGACGACTGATCGAAGGTCCGGACAGGATATGCATATGCGACGAATGCATTGCCCTGTGCAATGAAATCCTGGCCGGACAGAGCATGGACGAGGCGCGCGACGCCGGCGGTCTGATGCCGCCCGCCGAAATCAAGGCCAAGCTTGACGAATACGTCATAGGACAGCCGCGGGCCAAAAAAATCCTGGCCGTGGCCGTGCACAACCACTACAAGCGGGTGCTTTCCGGGGACGTCTCGGCAGGCGACGTGGAACTGGAAAAGAGCAATATCCTGCTCATGGGACCGTCCGGAAGCGGCAAAACCCTGCTGGCCAAAACCCTGGCCCGCATCCTGAACGTGCCCTTCGCCATCGCCGACGCCACCACCCTGACCGAGGCCGGCTATGTGGGCGAAGACGTGGAAAACATCCTGGTCCAGCTTCTGCAGAACGCCGACTACGACATAGACTCGGCCTCACGGGGCATCATCTATATCGACGAAATAGACAAGATTTCCCGCAAGGGCGACAGCCCGTCCATAACCCGCGACGTTTCCGGCGAAGGCGTGCAGCAGGCCCTGCTGAAAATCATCGAGGGCACGGACGCCAACATCCCCCCCCAGGGCGGCCGCAAACACCCGCAGCAGGAATACATACGGATGAATACCTCCAACATCCTGTTTATTCTGGGCGGAGCCTTCGTGGGCCTGGAAAAAATCGTGGAACAGCGCGCCCGCGGACATTCTATGGGCTTCGGCGCGCGCATTGAGGGCGCGGACGGCAAGGGCAGGAAAAAAGGCAGCCTGGAATTTCTGGAGGAAGTACACCCCGACGACCTGGTGAAATTCGGCCTTATCCCCGAATTCGTCGGCCGTATCCCGGTCATCACCCACCTGGACGAACTGACGGAAGAAGACCTGACGCGCGTGCTGACCGAGCCGAAAAACGCCCTTGTGCGCCAATACCAGAAACTTTTTGAGCTGGACAAGGTGGCGTTGCGCTTTACGCAGGACGCCGTGCAGGCCGCCGCCAAACAGGCACTGGAACAGAAAACCGGGGCGCGCGGCTTGCGCAACGTGTTGGAAACGGCCATGCTGGACATCATGTACGCCATGCCCTCGGAAAAAGGACTGGTGGAATGCGTGGTCAACGCCGCCGTCATAGAACGACGCAAGCCCCCCATGCTTATTTACGAAGGCGACGCGGAGATCCGCAAAGGCGCCGGCAAGACCGCCGGCGCTTCCTGACCCCCGTCCGCCGGCCCGGCCGGAGTAAGGAGAAACCATGGCCGTATACATCAGTGTGCTGCCCCCGGAGGAAATGCCCCTCATGCCCCTGCGCGAGGTGGTCATGTTCCCCAAGGCCATCGCGCCGCTCTTCGTCGGACGGGAAAGTTCCATCAAGTCCATAGAGAGCGCCATCGCGCGTTATGACAGGCACATCTTCCTGGTGGCGCAACGCGATTCGGCCGTCACCCGGCCCACGACCGAAGACCTGTTCTCCATCGGCGCCGTAAGCCGCATTCTCCAGCTTCTGCGTCTTCCGGACGGCACCATCAAGGTGCTCGTCGAGGGCTTGTACCGAGCGCACTGGAAACCCCTGCGCTCCGCTTCCGCCGACGGCGACGATGCGTTCCGGACAGTCCGGGTACGCCGCTACGAAGAGGCCGAAGCCGAAGGCGGGGAAGACGCGGCCTCCCGCGCCCTCCTGCTGGAATTGCTGGAAGAATACGCGAAATTCAACAAGAAACTCAGCCCCGCCGTGATGGAGGCCGTCACCGCCAACCGCCGCCCCGGCATCCTGGCCGACGCCGTCGTTCCGCACATCAAGGCCGACTATCTGAAAAAACAGGCCGTACTTGAAGAAGCCGACCCGGCGAAACGTCTGCAGTTGGTGCTCGACCTGCTGCAGGGCGAAGTGCTGGCCCAAGGTATTGACAAGCGCATTAAAAGCCGCGTGAAAACGCAGATGGAACGCAATCAGCGCGAATACTACCTCAACGAGCAGATCAAGGCTATTCACAAGGAAATGGGCAAGGAGGAAGATTCGCGCGAAGAGATGGACGAATTGGAAAAGGCCCTCAACGCCAAGGAACTTCCTGATGAGGCCAGGGACAAGGCCCAACGCGAACTGAAAAAATTGCGCCGCATGCCCGCCGCGTCGGCGGAATACACCGTGCTGCGCAATTATGTGGACTGGGTTCTTGATCTGCCCTGGAAGGCATTGAAAGAAACAACCATTGATCTGGACAAGGCCCGCGGCATTCTGGACGCCGAACATCACGGCCTGGAGAAGGCCAAGGAACGCATTCTGGAATACTTGGCCGTGCAGAAGCTCGCCGGCAGGCTCAAGGGCCCCATACTCTGTCTGATCGGGCCTCCGGGCGTCGGCAAGACCTCGCTGGCCAAATCCGTGGCCTCCGCCACAGGGCGCGATTTCGTGCGTCTTTCCCTGGGTGGCGTGCGCGACGAAGCGGAAATCCGCGGGCACCGCAGAACCTATGTGGGGGCGATGCCCGGCAAAATCATCCAGTCGCTGAAACGCGTGCATTTCAACAACCCGCTCTTCTGCCTTGACGAAATCGACAAGCTCAGCGCGGATTTCCGGGGCGACCCGGCCTCCGCCCTCCTCGAAGTCCTTGACCCGGAACAGAATGTCGCCTTCGCCGACCATTATCTGGACCTGGACTATGACCTTTCGCAGATTTTCTTCATCACCACGGCCAATTCCCTGCACGGCATATCTCTGCCCCTGCAGGACCGCATGGAAATTATCCGCCTGCCGGGCTATCTGGAAACGGAAAAACAGAGCATCGGCAGGCATTTTCTCATGCCCCGGCAGATCGAAGCGCACGGGCTGACCCAGCACAACGTGCGCCTTTCCGAAAATGCTCTGCTGGAAATCATCCGCTGCTACACCAAGGAAGCAGGCGTGCGGAACCTGGAACGTGAACTGGCCCGCATCTGCCGCAAAACAGCCGTGAAAATCGCCGAGTCGGACGACAGCGAGCGCACGATAACCGTTTCCTGCCGCAACCTCCCGGAATTGCTGGGCGTGAAAAAGTTCCGCTACGGGGAACGCGAGCAGGACCCCCAGGCCGGGGTCTGCACCGGCCTCGCCTACACCGAACTGGGCGGCGAACTCCTGCTCGTGGAAACAGCCCTCATGCCCGGCTCCGGCAAGGTACTGACCACGGGCAAACTGGGCGAGGTGATGCAGGAGTCGGCACAGGCGGCGCTTTCCTATGTGCGCTCCCGCACGGACCTCTTCGGCCTGCGCCGGGATTTCCATAAAGACATCGACATACACATCCACGTGCCCGAAGGCGCGGTGCCCAAGGACGGCCCGTCGGCGGGCATCACCCTGGCCGCCTCGCTGGTGTCCGCCCTGCTCGGCCTCCCCGTGCGCAACGATCTGGCCATGACCGGTGAAATCACCCTGCGCGGCCGAGTGCTGCCCATAGGCGGGCTCAGGGAAAAGCTGCTCGCCGCCCACAGAGGCCTGATTTCCACGGTTGTACTGCCCAAAGACAACGAACGGGACATCAAGGACGTTCCCGAAGACATCCTCAAAGGTCTGAGCCTTATTTTCGTCAAGCATGTGGACGAGGTGCTGCCGCACGCCCTTATGGGCGAAAGCGAAGAGATTTTTCCGGGACGGCGCGACAACGCGCTGTCCCTGCACCATACCCTGCGCCGCGGCGAATGCCTTGAGGAAAGCCCGGCCGCGCATTAGCCCCTTCGCTGACGGGTAACTGCAACATCACTACCAATCAGGGACTATTATGCCGGCTGAAGACGAACCCGGTCACCGTGCCGCGTTGACGCGGCGCGATTTAATGTTCTTTGAACGCCGGCTCAGGGACACTGCGGCGACGCTTTTTGCTTTCAAAAGCCACAGCCTGCATTTCCCCAGAACGCGCGAGGACTGTGCGCCCGTTTGGCTGGAACGGGAGAAAAAGCTGCTCCTGCCGATTCCCGACGGCAAAGAAGGATGCCTCGGGGTGTTCACGGCCGGGGGCGTGAGCAAAAGCCCGGCGCGCCTGCTGCCGCTCTGGCCCGCTTTGTCCTCCCTTATCTGCGACAACCTGCTGCTGTACAGACGCAGCATCACCGACCCCGTCACCGGCCTGTTTACCCGCCGTTACCTGTTGCGCTGCCTGGAGCGCGAACTGGAAACCCTGCGCGACCCGGCACGCCTTTCCCCGACGGCGGACGCCGGAACCCTGCGGGATAATCAGCCGTTCGGCCAAGGCCGGGCAGCCGCGCAACAGCGCGCAGGCGTGGATATGTCCCCCGGTGAAGAGCGGGAAGCCGTGCGCCGGGATCTGCCCGATGCGGAAGGGGAGGCGTTGCCGGGCGCGCGCCCCCCCGCCGACGTCCGCGACAACATGGGGCGCGACGACGGCGGTCCGGCGCGCTTTTCCACCGGCGTCCTGGCCGTGCGACTCGCGGCCCTGCGCGACGTGGTACGCGAATACGGCTACGCCTTTGCCGACGACCTGATGACCGCTCTGGCCGACAGCCTGACCGCGACCTGTCCGGAGCAGGCCCTTGCGGCGCGCACCGGCGATTCGGAGTTCGCCGTGCTCCTGCCCGCGGCAAGCCCGGCCGCCTGCCGCAACCTGTCCACCGCCGTCGTGCGCGCCATGCGCGAGGTATCCCTCGCCCACCCCCAGTTGCGCGAACACATCGGCATAGACCTTTCGGTCGGGTATGCCGTGTACCCCCAGGACATGGCCGGAGACGTCTTTGCCCGCCCCGCGGCCGAACAGGCGCGCATCGTGCTGCGCAAAGCCCGCCTCGCTTC
>JAITEY010000178.1 GCA_031281815.1 Desulfovibrio sp.
AACGCATGGCAGCTACCTCATGAATTTGCGCCGTCGGACGCATGGGAGCCTCCTTTTTGGGGCTCCTCATCGGTCAAATCATGTGCTACCTAAGTCGGTCATACCATCTGCTCGCGACACAGCCCTTTGGATACACTTGCCGTCAACGAGAGAATCCAGTAGAAGAGATAATGACTTATTGTCCCGCAGTTGGATGGTTAAAATACGTCACCGTTACATGCCGAGCCGGTGCAGCACTTTCAATTCTCCGCTTATTCCTTCAGGGCGGTTATTATCCGAAATTTTACCGTCTGTCGTGATGCAGACCACCTGTCGGGAAACCATCCTGCCGCAGTTCGCAAGCTCTGTTATCACTGCGTTTTCGATGCCTCCGCAGCAGGGAACATCCATACGCGCGACGGTAACGGACGTGATGTTGTTGGACTGTAGTATAGCGGACAGCTTTTCCGAATAATTCGTCGCATCCAGTTTGGGGCAGCCGATAATCGTAATCTTGTTTCGCATGAACGCGTTGTGAAAATTGCCGTGCGCGTAGGCGGCGCAGTCGGCGGCTACAAGCAGGTGAGCCCCGTCGAAGTACGGCGCATTGACCGGAACCAGTTTGATTTGCACCGGCCATTGATGCAGGCGGCTGCCCATATGCTCAGCCGTTTCGGTGGCCTCTCCGGGAGCGTCCGCAGTCCGTTCGAAGGTCCGGGCGTTGGAGCCGGGGCATCCGCACGGCAATGCAGCCTCGGCAATTGCGCCCACGCGGGCCGTGACGGCAGCTTCGTCATACGGCGCGGCTTCGCGCTCTTCAAAGCTTACGGCTCCGGTCGGGCAGACGGGCAGACAAGCGCCCAATCCGTCGCAATAATCATCCCGCAGGAGTTTCGCCTTGTTGTTTTCCAACGCGATCGCCCCCTCACGGCACGCGGTCACGCACCGGCCGCAGCCGTTACATTTCTCTTCATCTATTGTTATAATGCTGCGGCGCATGGTGTTGTCCTCCTTCCGAACCGGGAGTTGTTTCCGGATGTTTGCGGTTAATCCGCTTTTACGTCCTCTCCCGACACGGCGATGATGACCTCCAATGCTTGAGCGAAATCCGCCGTCAGGATGTAATCGGCAATATCAGATACGATGCGGCTGTATTTCCCCGACAGCGGCAGGGCTTGCAGCCGCGCCGTCGCGGCGTCTGTCGCGTCGACGTCCCCCGCCTCCAGCGCTTCCCGCAATCGCGCAAAAGCCTGCAGCATTTCAGGGGTGATCTGTCCTTCATCGCCCGGGGAACGCGCCGCGGCCGTGAACTCCCCTATACGCGACGTCAGCGCGCCGAGCTCTCGCCGGAATGCGGGGAGTCCGGCGCGGATCGCGGTCAGGTCCGCATCGCGGCCCGCCTTCTCCAGCAGGGCGGCCGTCTGCGACAAGTCGCCCGCGCCGATGTTGCTCAGGGCGCTTTTCAAGGCGTGCACCAAGGTGGTGAAGGGGCGAAGGGACGCTGTGTCGGGTGTTGAATCCAACAACGCGAACCCGGACTCTGTATCCCGACAAAACACTTCCAGCAAATCCAGATACCGTTCGAACGAACCGCCCATCCGCTCAATCCCGGTCGCGACATCCAGTCCCGCAATGTCCGGCAGCGCCGTCCCGGACGGCACGGCGCAATCCGCCCCGTATGCTTCATCTTCCGACGCTTCGCGCTGCTTGTCCGCGGGAATCCATTGTTTCAGCATCCCGTCCAGCCTGGATGTCTCTATGGGCTTGGAAAGGAAATCATTGAAGCCGTTCGCTAGAAACATCTCACGCATTCCGGCTACGGCATTGGCCGTAAGGGCGACAATGGGCATTGTCCGGCAGTAGTCCCGGTCCATCTCCCTGATGGCGCGGGTTGCTTCAACGCCGTCCATTTCCGGCATCATGTGGTCCATCAGCACGAGGTCAAAGGGACGTTCCCGCACCAGTTCCGTAGCCGCGCGGCCGTTCAGGCAGGTGGTAACGCGCATCCTGTAAGGCATGAGCAGACCTTCGGCCACGAGAAGATTGCTTGCAAACTCGTCGACAATCAGCACCTCCGCTTCCGGCGCGGTAAAGGTGACCCGCTGCGTCTCCACGCGCGTAGCCGCCGCGTCGGCTATATCTCCCATCGGCGCTTTGTCGGCCACGGCCTGAAGCAGCGTCGCCGTAAAAACCGAGCCTTTGCCGTATTCGCTTCGTACCGTGATATCGCCGCGCATGGCTTTGCACAGGCTTTGGGCTATGACCAACCCGAGGCCCGTGCCCTCAATGCCGATGTTGCGCTTTTCGTCCAAACGCCGGAACGCTTCAAACAGCCTCGGCAAATCGTTGCTTTTGATGCCGATGCCGCTGTCTTCCACCGTGAACGTCAGTCGTATCGTATCCTCCGCTGTGAAAGCGCCGGAAGCGGAAAATTTTATGAAACCCCGAGGCGTGTATTTCACGGCGTTGCCCAAAAGATTGAGCAGGATTTGCCTGACGCGGCGCGCATCGCCGAACATGCTGCACGGAATATCCGGGGAGATATCCGTAATCAGTTCAAGCGGCATATCCAGCATCCGGGCGCGGATGACGCTCAGGGTGTCATTCAGGAGCGAGGCCGTTTCATACGGCTCGGTAAGCAACGGCAGTTCGCCGGATTCGATTTTCGACAAGTCAAGGATATCGTTGATAATGGCCAGCAGACTCGCGCCGGCGGTCTTGATGCCCATTATATATTCAAGCGCCTTCGGCTTGCCGTATTCTCGGCGCGCAAGCTCGCTCAACCCGATAATCGCGTTCATGGGCGTGCGAATCTCGTGACTCGTGCGGGCAAGAAACTCCGATTTCGCTTTCGCGGCCTGTTCCGCCTTGAGCCGCTGAATGTGTTCGGACAAATCATGAAAACACATTGCCAAAAAATGCTCACTGCCCTGCGTAATATAATCCATCAGTATTGTACAATGCAATAGTGAACCGTCTTTCTTGATAAAGGTCGAATGATCGAATTTGATGTGCGTGTACGAACGCAAAGCGGCAAGCGTCACGCTCCAGGTATAGGAAACTGTTTCCCCGGTATGCAGCGTTTCATAAAAGCGCCGAACACTTTTGCCGTGAAGTTCCGACGGTTCGTCATACCCTAGAGCTTCGCATGTCGCCTGATTGACGTAGGTAAGCTTTCCTTGGAGATCACACCAGGCAACAGGTTCGGACAAGTTGTCCACAGTCAGTTGCATGGCACGCATTTTTTGTCGGCTGCGAACTTCCTCCGTAATGTCCTTGAGTGTGTAAATTTCCAGCTTTCTGCCCCGGATAAAGTCGACATTCGCCATCTTCCCGGACAAATCAATAATCCTGCCGTCCTTATGATGAATGGTCGCTTGATATTGCTGTCCGGTTTGTCGAACCGCGGCAACCAAATCAACGAGCGCTTCCCAGTCTGCAAGATGGCGGGAAAAGAAATCTTCAATTTCTTTAAGTGGTTGACCAGAATGCAAAGCTTTTTCCCAGCCGGGGAAAATCGAAGAATACTTTGCGTTGCCCAAAGGTTCTTTGATGCCTTCTACAATTGTAAGAATAGCATCGTTGGATGCATTGATAACAGCGGTAATAATCTGAAGGCGTAATTGCAGATGCTCATCTTTCCTGCATTGTTCGGTAATATCACGATGAACCCATACTTCTGTTTCATATCCTTCAGCAGTTTTGACAGTTTTGCCGATAACCTGTAATATACACCCATTTTTCAAATGTACTTTCACTTCGCGAAGTTCATGATTCAGGCGTACTTCGGCAATCGTGCCGATAAGTGCATCAACATTGATAACATATTTTGAGTAAAAATCGCGAACTATATAAAGCGGGTCTTTATATCGTAATTTTTCCCATCCTGGAAACCATGTTGCATATACTGATGTAACATACGGCTCTTCAGAAGCTTCCGACAGTGCGATTATGCCGTCCAGTGAGGCATCAAGGATGGCACTCAGGAATTGCTTATGTTTGCTCATGGTAGATACTGTCCTTCTTACCGATTTTTGTTGAAATCAGTAATGTATCTGAAATATGATACCGGAGAGAAAATCCATGCCGGCGCGAGACATCGCCGCGTACAATATTGTTTAAGCGTTAATTAAACACATACTCCACACATTCTCATCAACTAAATTCTTTTTATTTTACCCTGTTATTATAAACAGCGCAAGCTTGAAAACAGCAAGTCCCGTCAAGGGAGCAGGCGGGCCGGCAGGCGGTATCGCCCGCCGGAACATCAGTGAATGATCTTGGAGAGAAAATCCACGGCGCGCAGGGTTTGGGGGGTTTTGAAAAAAATCTCTTTGGGGGTATCTTCCACGATGCGTCCTTCGTCCATGAAGAGAATACGGTTGGCCACCCGGCGGGCGAAGCCCATTTCATGGGTAACGACAATCATGGTCATGCCTTCCTCAGCCAAGGTGATCATGACCGTCAAGACTTCCTTGATCATTTCCGGGTCCAGGGCGCTGGTCGGTTCATCAAAGAGCATGGCCACGGGGTCCATGCACAGGGCGCGGGCTATGGCCGCGCGTTGCTGCTGGCCGCCGGAGAGCCGGCTGGGGTGTTTGCGGGCGTGTTCCAGCATGCCTACTCGCTGGAGCAGGCTCAGGGCCTTTTCCTCAGCCTCTTCCTTCCCGCGTTTCAGTACCTTGCGCTGGGGAAGAAGGAGATTTTCCATGACGGTCAGATGCGGGAACAGCTCAAAATGCTGGAAGACCATGCCCACTCTGGCGCGCAGCCCGGCCAGGTCCGTGCGTTTGTCGGTGACGGTGATCTTGTCCACGACAATCTCGCCTTCCTGCACCGGTTCCAGCCCGTTGACGGTTTTAATCAGTGTGGATTTGCCGGAACCCGAGGGGCCGCAGACCACCACCACCTCGCCTTTCCTGATGCCGGCGCTGCATGCGTCCAGCACTTTGAAATGGCCGTACCATTTGGAAACGTTATCAAGATAAATCATCAGATTGCCCGTTTTCGTTCCGTCAGGGCGCGTTTCAGAAAATCAACCAGCCTGGACGCGGCGAAGCATATCCCGAAATAGACCAGGCCGGCAAAAAGAATCATGGCCGGCTCATAGCCGTTGGTCTTGCCGATGGTCACTGCCGTGCGGAAAAAATCCCCAAGGCCCAGGATATAGACCAGGGCGGTATCCTGAAAAAGGATGATGCCCTGGGTCAACAGAAGGGGAGTCATGGCGCGGAAGGCCTGGGGGAGCAGCACCAGGCGCAGGGCTTGGGGCATGGTCATGCCCAGGGCCAGGGCGGCCTGGGTCTGGCCCCTGGAGATGCTGCCGAGTCCGGCCCGGATGATTTCGGCATAATAGGCGGACTCAAACATGGTAAACGCGGTTATGGCCGAAATCAGGCGCACGTCGGTCAGGGGCGAAAGATTGAAAAA
>JAITEY010000130.1 GCA_031281815.1 Desulfovibrio sp.
TGGGTTCCAAGGAATTCACGTCAGCCATGGCCAAGGCGGTGTACGACAACCTGCGCGGCAGTTCGCCCGTGAACGGTTTTTCCGTCGGTCTGGAAGACGATGTGACCTTCCTTTCCCTAGCGGTGGAAGAAGAAATCGACACTGTTCCCGAAGGCACGGTGCAGTGTAAATTCTTCGGCCTGGGCGCGGACGGCACCGTGGGCGCGAACAAGCAGGCCATCAAGATCATCGGCGACAACACCGACCTTTATGCGCAGGGTTATTTCGCCTACGATTCCAAAAAGTCCGGCGGGTTCACCGTTTCCCACCTGCGTTTCGGCCCCAGCCCCATCACTTCCACATACCTGCTGCGTCAGGCCGACTATGTGGCCTGCCACAACCCGGCATACGTCCATCTGTACGACGTGCTGGAAGGCATCAAGGAAGGCGGGGTCTTCGTCCTGAACACGCACTGGTCGGAAGATGACCTGAACAAGGAACTGCCGGCCGCCATGCGCCGGACCATCGCCTCCCGCAAGCTGAAGTTCTATACCGTGGATGCCGTGAAGGTAGCCGGGGACCTGGGACTCGGCGGGCGCATCAACATGATTATGCAGACGGCCTTTTTCAGGCTGGCCAAAGTGCTGCCCTTTGAACAGGCCATGTCCCTGCTCAAGGATTCCATCAAGGAGGCCTACGGCAGCAAGGGCGAAAAGGTCGTGAACATGAACATCGCCGCTGTGGACAAGGCCGCGGGCGCCCTGGTGGAAGTCAAGTATCCCGCTTCCTGGGCCTCCGCCGAAGACGCCGCGGCTTCCTGCGCATGCGGCTGTACGTGCGGCTCCGAGGAAGACGAATTCATCAGCGACGTGGTTCGTCCCATCCTGGCCCAGAAGGGCGACACCCTGCCCGTGTCCGCTTTCAGCCCGGACGGCATCTGGCCCCTGGGCACCTCGGCCTGCGAGAAACGCGGCGTGGCCATCAACGTGCCGCGCTGGATTCCCGAAAACTGCATCCAGTGCAACCAGTGTTCCTTTGTCTGCCCGCATGCGGCGATTCGTCCCGTGCTGGCCTCCGAAGAGGAACTCGAAGGCGCGCCCGCGTCCTTCGTCCCCGTCAAAGCCAACCGCAAAGAGGCCAAAGAACTCAAGTACCGCATGCAGGTCTATGTGGAGGACTGTCTGGGTTGCGGCTCCTGCGCCGACACCTGTCCGGCCAAGACCAAGGCCCTGGAAATGCATCCGCTGGAAGGAGAACGGGCCGTTCAGGTCGCGAATCTTACCTTTGCCCTGGAGCATATCGGCGTCAAGAGCGGCCTCGTCCCGCGCAACAGCCTGATCGGCTCCCAGTTCCAGGAACCCCTGCTGGAGTTCTCCGGGGCCTGCGCCGGTTGCGGCGAAACGCCCTACGTCAAGCTCATCACCCAGCTTTTCGGCGAGCGCATGCTGATTGCCAACGCCACGGGGTGTTCCTCCATCTGGGGCGCTTCCGCGCCTTCCATGCCGTACTGCGTGAACAAGGACGGCTGCGGCCCGGCCTGGGGCAACTCCCTGTTCGAAGACGCCGCGGAATACGGCTACGGCATGAACATGGCTGTAAGCCAGCGCCGGGCGAAACTGGAAGACCTGGCCCGCGAAGCCCTCAAGGCTTCGGCGCCGGAGGACGTCAAAGCTGCCCTGCAGGGCTGGCTGGAGAACAAGGACGACGCCGCGCTCTCCAAAAAGTACGGTGACGATTTCGCGGCCGCCCTGAGCAACAGCGCGGCGCACGCCGAACCGCTGCTCATGGAAATCTTCGAGATGGCCGACATGTTCACCAAAAAATCCCTCTGGGTTTTCGGCGGCGACGGCTGGGCCTACGACATCGGCTACGGCGGCCTGGATCATGTGTTGGCCTCGGGCGAGGACATCAACATCCTGGTGTTGGATACGGAGGTGTATTCCAATACCGGCGGGCAGTCGTCCAAGGCGACGCCGCTCGGCTCCATAGCCAAGTTTGCCGCCTCGGGCAAAAAGCTGCCCAAGAAGGACCTGGGGGCCATGGCCATGAGTTACGGCTACGTCTACACGGCCTCCGTATCCATGGGCGCGGACAAGAACCATGTGGTCAAGGCCTTCCTCGAAGCCGAGGCCTACAAGGGCACTTCGCTGATCATCGCCTATGCTCCCTGCATCAACCAGGGCATCCGCAAAGGCATGGGCAAGAGCATGGAAGAGGGCAAGGACGCCGTGAAATCCGGCTACTGGCCCCTGTACCGCTACAATCCGGCTTTGGCCGAGGCGGGCAAGAATCCGCTGCAACTCGACTCCAAGGCTCCGGACGGCACGATCCAGAAATTCCTGGCCGGAGAAAACCGCTACGCCCAGCTTGAGCAGATAGACCCCGCGGAATCCGGCCGTCTGCGCGGGTTGTTGGAAAAAGAATACGTCGAACGCTACTACAGGCTTAAGCAACTCGCCGAGCTGCCGCCGCTGTCGGAAGTGGTCAAGGCCGCCGGCTGACGAATGCAGTCGCTTTTCAGGAGGGCGCCCGAGCGGCGCCCTCCGTTCGGGGAAACGCGGAGGTCTTCGGGGCGCCGCCCCTCTAGAGCATTTTGCGCTTGAGATTGCCGCTTGACGGCGAAACAAGTTCGCCTCGCGGCAATCTCGCTGCAAGGATTTGCAGGCAAATCCTTGCAGAGCGGATTGATATTTACAATATCAATCCGCTCTAAAAATCCGTCACTGTAACATGTAACACATGGAGACTAAAGTATGCCTATCAATCCGACCCTTGTGAAAGAATTTGAGAGCATCACCGGTAAGGAGCAGGTTTTGACCGAACCGGCCGACCTGCAATGCTATTCCTACGATGCCGCGGTTCTGTCCCCGGTCATGCCCGCGCTGGTCGTGGCGCCGACTACGCAGGAGCAACTGTGCAAAGTCGTCAAACTGGCCTACGACAACGGCCTGCCCATTACCGTGCGCGGCTCCGGAACCAACCTGTCCGGCTCCACCATACCGCAGGGTGACGGGATGGTGATCCTTACCAACAGACTGAACAAAATTCTGGAGATCAACGAAGAAGACCTCTATGCCGTGGTCGAGCCGGGCGTAGTGACCGCGCAGTTCGCCGCGGCCGTTACGGCCAGGGGGCTGTTCTATCCTCCCGACCCCGGTTCGCAGTCGGTGTCCACGCTGGGCGGCAATGTGGCCCATAACGCCGGAGGCTTGCGCGGCCTGAAATACGGCGTGACCAAAGACTATATCATGGGTATGGAAGTGGTTGATTACAGGGGTGAGCTTATCAAGACCGGCTCGCGCACGGTAAAATACGTCACCGGTTACAATATGGCGGCCCTGATGGCGGCTTCCGAAGGCACGCTCGGCGTGTTTTCGAACATCATCATCAAGCTTGTGCCTCCGCCCAAGGCGTCCAAGGCCATGCTTGCCGAGTTCGACGACGTGAACAAGGCTTCCGAAGCCGTGGCCGGCATCATCTCCGGGCACATAGTGCCCTGCACCCTGGAATTTCTGGACCAGAACTGTATCCGTTATGTGGAGGCCGACACCAAGGCCGGGTTGCCCGTCGACGCGGCGGCCATACTGTTGATTGAGGTTGACGGCGGGCATCCGCTGCTTGTGGAGGAAGACGCCGACAAGGTCATGGAAGTTTGCCGCAAGTGCGGCAGCACCAACATCCGCATCGCTCAGAACGCCGAGGAAAAACTCAAGATCTGGGAGGCGCGCCGCAATGCCCTGCCGGCTCTGGCCAGGGCAAGGCCGACAACCGTGCTGGAAGACGCCACCGTGCCCCGTTCGCAGATTCCGGCCATGGTCGCCGCCGTCAATGCCGTCGCCGCAAAATACTCCCTGGAAGTCGGAACCTTCGGCCATGCCGGGGACGGCAATCTGCACCCGACGATCCTCTGCGACCGCCGCAACAAGGAGGAGTTCGCGCGCGTGGAAGCGGCCGTGGATGAAATTTTCGACGTGGCCCTGCAACTCAAGGGCACCCTGTCCGGAGAGCACGGCATAGGCAAGGCCAAAGCCAAGTGGATGGAAAAAGAGACCAACCGCGCCACGATAGAGTTCAACAGGAATCTGCGTCGGGCTCTTGACCCCAAATTGCTTTTCAATGCCGGCAACAAGTTTGTTTAGGAGGCCGCGATGTCCGAAAGCACACCCACTTCGCAGCCGGTCTCTTCGACATTGAAGGCTCTTGCCGACAAACTTTTGAAACTGGACGATCTTTTGATATCCTGCATGCGTTGCGGTTTCTGTCTGGCCGTATGCCCCGTCTACGGCGCGACCATGAAGGAACCGGACGCCACCAGGGGCAAGATCGCCCTGCTGGAATTTCTTTCACGGCATATGATCAACGACCCGGAAGCGGTCAACGACAAGCTGACGCGCTGTCTGCTGTGCGGCTCCTGTCAGGCTGTGTGTCCTTCCGGGGTGAAAATCATGGATATTTTCCTCCATGCCCGGAGCATAGTGCGTGAGTATCTGGGGCTGAGCGCGACGGAGAAGTTGATTTTCCGGAGCCTTCTGGGGCGGCCCAAACTGTTCAACGCCCTGCTGGGGTTGTCCGCCAAGTTCCAGGGACTGTTTCTTAAGGAAGCAGACTCGAACTTGGGCACGAGCAAGGCGCCCATGCTGAGTTCGTTTATCGGCGAGAGGCATTTTCCGCGTCTGGCGGCCCGCTCGTTTCAGTCCGGCGTGCCCTCTCTGGACGAGCCGGCCGGGTCAAGCGGCCTGCGCGTCGCCTTTTTCCCCGGCTGCGTCTCGGACAAGCTGTTCCCCGATGTCGCGGATGCCACGCTCAAGGTGTTCCGCAAGCACGGGGTAGGGGTTTTCATGCCGGCCGGTTTGGCCTGTTGCGGCATCCCCGCCCTTTCCGGCGGCGACATGGCCGCGTATCACGCCATGGTCGGGCAGAATCTGGCCCTGCTCGGCGGCGCATCCTTTGATCGGCTGGTGACGCCCTGCGGCACCTGTGCGGCCACTATCAAGGAATTCTGGCCCAAGCTCGCGGACGGCTATACGGAGAAGGACAAGGCCCTGGTTCGGGATTTGCACGCCAAGACCACAGATATTACGGCGTTTCTGAGTGATGTGCTCAAGGTCGATCTGCCTGCGGCTTCCGGGGGCAAGACGCGCGTCACTTACCATGATTCCTGCCATCTGCGGAAATCGTTGGGGATATTCGCCCAGCCCCGGTCCATACTCAAGTCCCTGCCGGGCCATGAGTATGTGGAGATGGCGGAAGCCGAGCGCTGTTGCGGCAGCGGGGGCAGTTTCACGCTCAAGCATTACGATTTGTCTAAGCAGATAGGCAAACGCAAGCGCGACAACATTGTCGCCGTGAAACCGGACATCGTGGCCGCGGCCTGTCCGGCCTGCATGATGCAGCTTATGGACATGCACTCGCAGCACGGGGATAGGATCAAGGTCCGGCATGTGGTCGAGTTGTACGCCGAAGCGCTTTGACGCCTGCGCCGGTGACGCCGGGGGGCTCGAAACCGGCGGGCATTGGAGCCGAGCGTTTTGATACAGATGCGCGTGAGACAGAGGCGCCCCGTTCGCGATTGTCGGTGCCGGGGCGCCTCTGACGATATGGAGCGCCCGTCAGCGCTTGCCGTGTGTCGGCCTGCCGGAGCTTTTTTTTCGACGGCCCCGGTCATGCGCATTGACCTCTGCGGGCTTTTGCGTTAGTGCATTTCCGCATTACGGGTCGTTAACTCAGTCGGTAGAGTATCTGCCTTTTAAGCAGAGAGTCGCAGGTTCGATCCCCGCACGACCCACCAATTTGTTCTCCGAGAAAGTCCCGCAAAGTCTGAAAAGCCTTGCGGGACTTCGCTTTTATCGGAACAGTTCCTCTATCGTCCTCCATGAAAATCTGTGGACATACCAACGAAAAGTTGGTAAATGCGTTGGTAGTGGGGTGAATGAAGAAAGCCGTACCAACAAGCGGGATTGCTTTGCAGCACAACGCCGCCTTTCCGGCCTGTTGGTATAAAAAATGGTTCATCCGGTTAAAGCGTACTTGGCCTCATGAATGGCTAATATCCTAAGTTTGAAGAAATTTTTATCTCTGAAGCCATAGGCTTGGCGCTTCATTACCTTGATTTTATTATTTGTGCCCTCCATGGGGCCTGAAGATATAGGATGATCATACCAAGCCAAGATCCCCGAACGATATAGAGCGATCGT
>JAITEY010000139.1 GCA_031281815.1 Desulfovibrio sp.
ACTCTTCAAGAAGGGAGGTAACCCCCTCGGCTCCTATCCGCCGAGGCGGAGAGTCATTTCGGCGGACGGAGCCGGATGCGTATTGAAACATGATTCAAGCGAGTTGACGATAGCCGGCCCATGGGCGGTTACAGGGGCCTGCACAATCTTTGTGTATGAAGAAATTTCAGATCAAACACGGGGCGATGAATGACCGAAACATACCTTGATGAAGTCTGCCGAGAACGGCAAAGCGTGAATCCTCTGTTCAACTTTTTGCATGCGCGGCTGCGCATTGAACCCGACGGCACGGCGCGTCTGACCCTGCCTGTGGGGCCGGGCTTGATCCAGGGGGGCGGCGCGGTTGCCGGGGGCATACTCGCCACCATGGCCGACGAAGTCATGGCCCATGCCGTGATGGCCGCCGTCGGCGCGGATCGGGCAATGGTCACTGTGGAAATGAACATGCGCTATCTGCGCAACGCGGGCCCCTGCCGGGAGGCTGACCTCTACGCCGTCGGTCGCCTGCTCAAGCGCGGGAAAACCCTGTGCACGACCGACTCGGAGGTGTTCGACGAGAAAGATCGCCTGCTTGCTGCGGCCGGAGCGACCTTTTACCTTTTAGATTAGGGAAGGGTTGATCGGCAAGGTGCGGCCGGAAGACCGCCTGCCGGCTGAGGAGTGAAACAAGCATGCCCGCCCTGACGAAAACCGCGCTTGTAGAACAGGCCGTCCTGTTCACGGAGCGGTCGCCGTGCAATCGCGTATCCCCGGACGAGGCCCTGCGCCCGGACCTCGCGGGCATGCGCATTTTTGACGCGCCTGAGGCGGCCGTTGCCTCTGCCGACGACCCCCTGTTTGCGTCACTCAGGCAACCCGGCGTGGTCGGCCCCCGCTTCCGCCTGCCGCGCGACTGGCTGCCGGGCGCCGGGTCCGTCGTTTCCTTTTTTCTCCCGTTCACCGAGGTCGTCAAAAAAGCCAACCGGGCCGATGCGGTGTGGCCCGCGCCGGAATGGCTGCACGGGCGCATCGAGGGGCAGACGGCGGTTGCCGCCCTGTGCCGCCGCCTGGAGGCATTCCTGCGGGAAGCCGGATGCAGAGCCGTGGCGCCGTCGCTGAGCGCCGACTTCAAAGCATGGGGAGCGGCGGCCGATCGGCACAATCCCGCCCGGCAGCGGGACGCGGCAGCGGCCGGCTTCGGCAGCAACTGGTCGGAACGGCATGTGGCGTACGTCTGCGGACTCGGCACCTTCGGGCTCTCTGCCGGACTGATTACCAAACGGGGTATGGCCGGACGCTTCGGCAGTGTGCTCACCGACCTGGAACTGCCGCCCGACGCGCGGGAGTACGCGGCGTATGACGCCTACTGTACGCGTTGCGGCGCCTGTGCCCGGCGTTGCCCGGTCAAGGCGGTTTCGCCGGAAACAGGCAAAGATCACGCCCTGTGCGCCGCGTTTCTGGACAAGACGCTCGAGGCGCACAAACCGCGTTACGGATGCGGCAAATGTCAGACGGGCGTCCCTTGCGAAAGCGCCGTGCCTCCCGCGCAAGCCCGGCACACGACAGGCAGGGCATGAGGAAACCCGGCCGGACGACGGAGGGAGGCAGAGCAAAGGCGCAGCATTGACAAAGGGCACTACTTCGTTCAATAATTTCCTTTTTTACACAGCTATAGTATGTTTGGAGACGAGACAACGTGCGAAAAATACCGTGCTATCTCTATAAGGAATACTGCGATTTCGTCTATCCTGAAGAATACATCGCATTGCACGGCCATAGACGCCACGATATATCCGAATTTTTACTGCTTGATGCCGACGGAAATCTGTATCCTCACCCTGAATATTTTACGGAAGTCACACCTGAGCAGGCGGAAGTATATATCTTTCCGCATGATATCGGTATGGTTAACGATTACCTCGGAGGTGAAAAGACGACAGTATTTCTTAAACAGTTACCATATATGAAATATCATGAGAGATATAATATAATAACCGACGGCGGAGATTTTTCACGATGCATCAATATACCTGTCTGCCTGTTAAAAAAGAGCGTTCTTGCTGAAAAAACAGACTATTTGCCTTCTGTTCCGTTTGTTGTTCACCAGGATAGTCCTGAACAACCGTATTGCATAGTAACATGGTATAATACATCTGAACATGTCTGTATGGATAAGCCCGATTTTACTTTTACCTCTTTACGCTATGATGCATCATTCGTCGGTGGATATAGTAACTATACAAGACAAGTAGCATGTAAATCTGCTGAAAGAGAAGAAAAATTGACATTTTACAACGGAGGATTTAATAAAATTATTTTTAAAGAAAAATTCTTTTTTTATAAAGAAGTTTCACTGGAGGAGCAAAGGAAGCGTGAAAGGCTGTTTCGCAATATCACAAAAGCATCTCTTACGGTTTTGTGCCCGCCCGGCATAGGACCGCAGTCTGTCAGATTGTACGAATGCTTGTATTACGGCAGGATTCCGGTATTATTTTTGCGAGAAATACGTTATCCCTTGGAACATCTCATCAATTATGAAGATTTTTGTCTTTTTATAGACAAAGAAGATATTGTAAGGACCGGGGAAATAGTGCGCGATTTTATCATGCGTCACAGCAGGGAAGAATTGTACCGGAAATGTATTCAAGCCCGTAAAACGCATACGCTGTATTTTCGCAATGAAGACCGCATAAAGCATATAGCAGGGCTTACGGTACAGTATCTCGACGCTCTGCGGCAGGGTTAAGGTACGCCCGACCGGTGCCGCTCCTGTTGCACCTATCACTATCTATCAATTCTCTATATCTCTATATCTCTATTGATACACACTCTCGAAGCGAAATCAGAACAGCAGGTGGAGCAGGCCGAGGCACAGCGCCGCGTACAGGCCCGCGGCGGCATCATCGAGCATGATGCCCGCGCCGCCGCCGACGGCTTCCAAATTCTTGACGGGCCGAGGCTTGGCAATATCGAAAAAGCGAAAAAGGATGAAGGCCGCCGCATACTCCGCGAATCCGGGCGCGGCAAAAGGCAACAGGGTCAGCCATTGCCCGAAGAACTCGTCGATGACCACTTCGGGGGGGTCCACCCTGCCCAGCAGTTTTTCCGCCCGGCCGGATGCCCATATCCCGCTTGCCAGGATAAGCGCCAGAAACAGCAAACGCCCGGCGACGGGCAGCGGCACGAAAAGATACGGCGCCGCGAACAGGGCGGCCAAAGAACCGCAGGTGCCGGGCATAACGGGACTTTTCCCGGCAACCGCGACTCGGGCGTAGCACAGAATCAGACGGTCGCGCATCGACCTCCCGCGGGCGGAAACAGCCCGTTTTTTTATGCGGACACTCTCCCAAGACGGGGAGCCGGCATGAGCAGGCGTAACGACGACTGGAGGAATCATCGTTTTTGTACCGGTTCAGGTGACCCCGGCGGATCGGCCTGAGCCGGTGTAAAGCCGATGATTTCTCTGTTCCCCCGATGAGGGGAGTCGACCTGCGCCGGCGCAGGCCGACCGGGGAAATCATTTCTCCCGGCAGATTCCGGACACGGCTTGAGGCAGCGTCCCGATACTCCCGGCGGAGCCTCGGCGCGGCTTGGGGCAGCGCCTCAATACTCCCGGCGGAGTTTGAGGCAGAGCCCCGGTATTCCCCGCGAGGTCTATGCCCGATTCAGGGTTCCGGCCAAAAAGGCCTCGTCCTTCAGCAATCCCTCGGCGATTTTTCGACTGTCCGGCACATAGGCGCCGCTTTCCACTTGGGCTTTGAGCGCGTCCACCTTTTCCCGGCGGATGTCCGGGGCCTTGCCCGCCTCGGCATGCGCGGCGGTATGCAGCAAAGCGGCGGGCGACAGGCTTACGCGGTCGCCTTCTGCCCTGCCTGCGGCTTCACCCGTCCCGCCCCGCTTCTCCTGAAGAAGCGCGGCCTGTGCCGACCGGGCTGCCTGGTCCCTGTCGAGCCTGTAGGGATCGACATTGTGCAACAGCGAATTTTTAATTTCCATAAAACAAGCCTCCCACGGCCGCCGCGCAGGGCAACAGCCGAAAAATACTCAGCTTTCAAAGCATGGTCGCGTCGACAGTACGCAAGGTGACGTCCCACAGGCGGCCCATGACGACCTGTCGTTCTCCGGGGGGAAGCTCCGTTTCCTCACCGTCTGACGCCGACCGGAAAATTTTCAAATCCGGATCGTCGGGCGGATAACGGAACACCAGTTCCTCTCCCATTTCCGAAGACAGGCGGTTTTTGACCTCCCGCACGACGGGATTGTCGCTGCCCGCAAAAATCAGATTTTCCATGATTTCCCGCGCAACCCTCTCAATCATGTCCCGCCGTTTCTCCTTTTCGACATCGGGATCGTCACGCGACCCCTTGCCGATGAGGCGATCGTACCTGGCCAGCCGTCTTGCCGCCACCAGTTGTCTGCTGTAACGCAACAGCATCCGGCGCGTGTAAAACGTGTGCATGTCCATCTCACTTTCCCCGTACTTCCCTTATCGGCAGCGAGCTTCATTCTCTTTATGGAGAAAAATGCCGCGGCTGAAAATTTTTTCCTCGTCCGGGATTGCCAAAAAAACCGTCTTGCTGCACAATATTCACGGCCTGTACAGCAGTAAAGCAGTAAAGCAACGAGGGTCACGAGGGCGCCATGGATGTCACAGCCACGGAGATAGACGGTCTGCTGATCGTGCGCTTGGCCGCGCACAGAGACCGCCGGGGCTTTTTCATGGAAACTTGGCGCGCGGAATGGGAGAAAAGATTGCGCGTTCCCCGTCCCTTCGTGCAGGACAACCTGTGCCGTTCGGAGGCCGCGGGTGTGGTGCGCGGCCTGCATTTTCAGCGTCCGCCCGCAACGCAGGCCAAGCTGGTCTGGGTCGGCAAAGGCGCGGCCTACGACGCGGCCGTGGACCTGCGCCTCGGCTCGCCGACTTACGGGCAATGGTACGCCCTGGTGTTGAGCGAGGACAACATGCTCCGCTTCTATGTGCCCGAAGGCTTTGCCCACGGCTACATGACGCTGGAGGCCGGGACGGAATTTCACTACAAGGTCGGCGCTTACTACAGCCCGGAACATGAAGACGGCATCCGCTTCGACGACCCGGCTCTGGGCATCCCCTGGCCCAAAATCCCCCCGCTTGTCTCGGAAAAGGACGAAAAGCTCCCGTCACTTGCGGAACTGCAGTCGCCTTTCTCTTACGGCAAAGCGGAACTGCAGTCGCCTTTCTCTCACGGCGAAAGCGGAACTCCGCGGCGGAGGAGGAAATGACGGCGTCCCCGGAGCGGGCGCCCGGCCGGCAACGCCTCGGAACCCGCCGGAGAAATCACCTTGACAGAGTTCAATCGCCGGGATTATGTCTGTAACACTGCTGCGCGGAACGTGAGCGGCGTTTTTACCCGCCTGCAGGCGGTCCTGTCCGGTATGCCGGGTGTGCTTTCGACAGATGAGGGTGCCGGCGAAAATTTCGGGGCAGATGTGTTTTCACCGTCAAACAAACTGTGAGGCAACGGGTATGGAGGAAAACAAACACTCTGCTGACGGCGCGGCCTGCCGCCTCAAATGTATTTCGGGCCTTGCGCCCTTCCTTGCCGGGCTGGTGCCGGCGCTGCTTTTCGGCTGGCTGGTGTTTCCCGGCCTGCTGTTCAAGGAGGCCGAACAGTCTTTTGCCTTCAGCCACAATACACATCTGACCAAAGCCGGCGCGGTGTGCTCGGACTGTCACAGGTTCAGGGAGGACGGATCCTTCACCGGCATACCGCAACGTGAAACCTGTGTTACCTGTCACGACGGCATCCTGACCCCGGAACCGGGTCCCAATGCCGCGGAAAGCGAAAGCGCCGCCTACACGGCTGAAAAAACCTTTATCGAAGACTACGTGAAGGTTTCAAAAGATATCACCTGGGCTCCCCACCAGAAACAGCCGGACAATGTTTTTTTCAGTCATGCCGCGCATTTCGCGAAATGCTACACCTGCCACCTGACCATGAAAGGCACGTTGAGCCTGGGGTCTCCCGAGCATCCGCAACAACTCTGTAGGACCTGCCATTCCTCGACGAAGGGACAAGCACCGGAGGTGAACCTGCTCACCGGGTACAGCCGCGATACGATGAAAATGTCGGAATGCGAATATTGCCATGCCCATCCCGGACATTTCTCCGACGACGGCAAAGGGCGAACCGTCGCCAACAACGCCTGCTATACCTGTCACAAGTAAAGGGGTGCGACATGGGACTCAACAGAAGAACATTCATCAAATTCGCCGCCGGCGCCGGCGCCGGCGTCATGGTCACCCCGATCCCCTGGAAACTGCTGGACGACGCGGCCATCTGGACGCAGAACTGGCCTTGGATACCTTCGCTTGAGGACGGGGAAAACGCCTATGTGAGCGCTTTCAGCAAAACAGACCCGTCCATCGTGCCCATCCGGGTCCGCACGGTCAACGGGCGCCCGGTGCGCGTCCTGCCCGTGCCCGGCCATCCCTTGGGCGGCGGGGTTTCCGCCCTGAGCGCGGCGGAAGTGCAGATGCTGTACAGCCCGGCCCGGCTCAAACGCCCCCTGTTGCGCGGAAAGGACGGAAAACTGCAGGAAATCTCCTGGCCCCAAGCCTCCAACGTGCTTCTGGACGAATTCCGCAAGGCCGGGGAAAACGTCGCCTTCATCTCCGGCGACGCCGACGGTTCCGTCGTGGAAGTCATCAGCGCGTTCGCTGCGGCGCTGGGTTCCCGCGCCGTGTACCTGATGCCCTCCGACGCGCAGGACGCGGCTGCGGCGGCCGCGCTCGCGGGCCTCAACGCCCGCATCGGCTACGACCTGGAAAACAGCGACCATGTGCTGGCCGTCGGGGCCGACATCCTGGAAAGCTGGGGCACGGTCATGCGCAACCGGCGCATCTTCAAAAACGCGCGTCCCCATTCCTTCCGCAAAGCGGAAGAGAAGACGGAAGCCGGCGCGGCGTCTCTTTTCCTGGCTTACGCAGGGCCGTTGCAGCGCTCCACGGGGGCTGTCGCCGACCTCCGGCTGCCCGTGTATCCGGGCACGGAAGGCGCGCTGACCTTGGGCATCGCCCATCTGCTCATCGCCGCCGGCCGGACCTGCGAGGCGGTTGACTTTGCCGAATTCAAAGCCTTTGCCGCCGCGTTCACCCCGGAAAAAACCGCCGAACTCACCGGCGTCGCTGCGGAAAAACTGCGGCAGGAAGTCGAAAAGCTCCTGGCTGCGGAAAGGCCGCTGGTCATCGTCGGCTCGGAATTCGGCAGCGGCGCGGGAGCGGCCCCGGTACTGGCCGGATTGGCCGTGAACGCTCTGCTCGGCAACTTCAACAAACCCGGCGGACTGAGCCTGTTGCCCAAGGACGCGCCCCTGCTCGACGACGCCGCGTCCAGAGACGAGATACTCGGAAACAACCTTGTCCGCTTCCTGGCCGCTCCGGAAAAGCCGGCCTTGCTGCTGATCCACGAAGCCAACCCGGCCTACGCCCTGCCCGACCCGGGCAAGGTGCGGGAGGCGATTCAGGCCGTTCCGTTCAGCGTGGCCTTCAATTCCTTCATGGATGAGACCGCCGCCCTGTGCAACTTGGTTATCCCCGCCGACATGGGGCTGGAGCGCATGGACGATGTGGAAACCCCCTACGGCAGCGGCAGCCTGAGTTACAATGTTTCCTCACCGGCGGCCAAAGCCCGGACCGGGGTGCTGAACGTCGCCGGCGTGCTGTTGCAGACGGCGCGCCGCCTGGACAAGGCCCTCGACCTCGCCGCCTATGAAGACCTGCTCAAAAGCAAGGCCGAGATCTACGGCGCAACTTCCTTTGAGGAATTGACGGCGGGCGCCCCGGTCCTATGCGGAGAAAAGGTCGCCGCGGGCGACTTTTCCCTCCGGACGGATATCCAGAGCCAAGCCCATGCCGCCGCGCCCGGCGGCGCAGGCGGACTGCGCCTTGCCCCCTATGTGCGGATGAGCCTCGGAACGGCCGTGACCGGCATTCCCCCGTACAACAACAAGACGTTGCGCGCCGACGAACTGGACGGCAGCCTGATGTCCGTCACGCTGAACCGGGCGACGGCGGCGAAACACAAGGTCAAGGCCGGCGACAAGGTTGCCCTGGAGGCCGGCGGCAAAACAATCACGGCCAAGGTCCGCATCCACGAAGGCGTCATGAACGATACGGCTGCCGTCTGCCTGGGCTTCGGCCACAGCGAGTTCGACGAATTCAGCAAAAACAAGGGCCGAAATGTCATGGAATTGCTGAGCGCCCTGCCGGAACCCGGAACGGGGCTGGATGTGTGGAACCGTACAGGCGTGGACATCAAAAAAGCATAAAGGGTGGGTGCCATGTCGGCGAAAAAGGAATTCAGCGTCAAATGGGGAATGGCCATCGACCTCGACAAGTGTAC
>JAITEY010000145.1 GCA_031281815.1 Desulfovibrio sp.
ACCGGGTCGCCTTCATCTTTGAACTCAATATGCCACAAGCCCGGTTGCGTCCCTCCGCTCCGCAATTCAAAGCCGGGCGGCAGCCTGTCTCCGGACGCTTTCGGTTGTGCGGCATTGCCGTACTGACGGAAAGCAGCCTCAAGCCCTTCAGCCTGATGCACATCATTGAAATCGCATTTTCCGCCAGAGGGAAGGCGAGGCACGGCAAGCAGGGCGTCAACGGCCATTGCGGCGGCGCTCGCTTTGGTCAGGCCGGGATTGTCCGGTTTGTCGCTGTCGTTATCGGCGCAGATAACTATTTTGCGTTCAGGATATTTCTGACGCGCCATCTTTGCCACTGACAGCAAATTGCCGGAAGAAAAGGCTGCCAGCACAGGATAGCCGGTGCATTCGTGCAGGGAAAGGCCGGTGGCCAGACCTTCGCAGAGAACCAGGGGCTTGTCGGTATCCTTGCCGCCTATGGGGAAAAAACATCCGGCTGTACGTCCGTTTTTCAAAAACAGCTTCTGCCCGTCAGGATCAATATACTGCAATGAGGCAATACTTCCGGTTTCATCCTTCACCGGCACCACAAGCAGCTTGCCCTGCATCTTCAACCCGTCAACAGATTTCACACTTTTGGCGATCAGATAAGGATGTCCGTTACAGACGGCAGCGGCGGCGTAGAGCTTTTGCGCCCGCAGAGCGGCATTGGCATGGCCTTGCGCCTGTTTTTCCTCAAGGGCGCGTCTGTCGACAGCAATGCGCTCATGCAGAGACTTGCGTTCTTTGTCCGACAGTCGTTTCTCCGGCGTCTCCGTCCATGTGCCGCTCTGTCCCGACGCCCAGTGACACCACCACAGCGATGCGGGCGCGTCACTGTGCGCGATATACGCGCCGTTCTTCTTACCGGGCTTGTCGGCAGTGGGGCAGCGTTGCAGCCCGGCATCCCACTGAACGGCATCAAGGAGAAAACCCGCGTCGCGCAGCGCGGCAAGGGCATCCGCCTTACTCATTGCCGCCGTCTCCGCCTTGCATCCGCCTTTCAAGCCATGCGATGAAAGAGTCGCGTTCGTAAACCATCTTGCGGCCGATAAGAGAACCGCCCGGCCCTCTGCCGAGGCAATCCAGATTGGCCAAGGTTCCGGCGGTAAACAAGCCACCCGTCATCTTGACGGCGGTCGCCCGCGTGAAAGTCGGGGGAAGCTCCCGGCGCAGGGAATCAAGAATCAGTTGCATACTGTCATTCTCCTTGTATGGACTATAATGATGACAGTATGTTATGAATCATGAGACCTATTCCGCAAGGACTGACCGCCTATTATTTTACCTACATTTTCAAATGAAAAATCCCCATATATCAAAGAGATACATGGGGGCAAAAAATAATCCGCCTACAACTTACCTATGGTTTGCCTACTGTTTTCCCTCCGGACAGATTGAGTTTCGGCAAAACGGGGAATTTGGCCTTGAGTTTCGGCACGTCCTCCTCTTTTGCTTTTTTGAGGTAGACGCTCAGATTTTTTCCAGGCATATCCTGTTCAATGACGGAAAATTTTTCACCGCCCAAATAGCGCAATAAAGTCCGCATTCTGTCCGGAAGGGAATTATTTTTCCTGTCCCTCGTGTATTCCTCAACTGCTTTTGCCCAAGCTGAAAGCGTAATTTCCGAGTTATGCGGTTGAGCGCTCTCATGAGTATTGGAGGAAAGCTGTTTATTCTGAACGTCGGCAAGTTTTTGCTCAAGATCTTCAATCGTGCGGTGCGCCTCCATGAGTTGCCGCTCATGCTTTGTTCTGAATGCCTTGCGGTGCAAATGCCGTAAACTGGAAGCGATACACAGGCCAGATAAGCCCAGACAGGTGATAATAATGCCGCTGCTTCTCGCCCCATAGGCATTCTGCAAAAGGCTGTCCAACACCAAATACAGACCGGCGCTCAAGAAAACTGCCGATGCCGCGGTTATCAGACGGTAGAATATTCTGTAATCCTTTGCCTCGCCGGTTTCTTCCGCTGTCGCTGAATTATTCCTATTTGCCGCATCATCGCCACCCATTCTCACCCCCACGAACTTTCATCCCTGTTGAGCTTGCCGTTCCGGTTTGCTGCGGGACCGAATCCGAAGACAAGAATATTGTACCCGATAAAGTTTTCTCTGGCGAATACACGGCATCCATGATTCCAAAAGTGGTACAGGAGTGGTACAATTTGCCCTGTCTAATGGAAAAGGACTTATGGAGTTATCCATAAATCCTTGATTTTCCTGGTGGGCAGTACAGGACTTGAACCTGTGGCCCCCGCCTTGTAAGGGCGGTGCTCCACCAACTGAGCTAACTGCCCGTCATGCGCGATGTTCGGTCACATTTCTTACCCCCCCGCTTCGGGTAAGGCAAGCAAAAAGCCCGGCCATGCGACATTACAGCCGAGTCCGGTCCAGCGCTCGGCAGTTGACCGCCTCGGCCAGATGCGCGTTGCTGATGGATTCTGCATCCTCAATATCCGCTATGGTCCGCGCTATGCGCAGAATACGCGTGTAGGCGCGGGCCGATAAATGCAGGCTCCTGACCGCTTCGCGCAGAAAAGCATGCCCGGCCGCGTCCAGACGGCAATACTTCTCCAACTCCCGCCCCGAAAGCCCGGCGTTGCACCGACAGCGGCTTTTCCTGTATCGCGCCGACTGGCGTTCCCGGGCGGCGCAGACACTCGCCCGCATCTCGGCGGACGACCGGCCCGGCCTGTCGCTGCTCAATTCCTCATAGGACACGGCTGGCGCTTCCACATGCAGGTCCAGGCGGTCCAACATGGGTCCGGAAAGACGGGAACGGTAACGCTGGATTTCCGCCTTGCCGCAGGTGCACTTTCTACGCGGGTCCGTCAGATATCCGCATGGGCAGGGGTTCATCGCGGCTATAAGCATGAAGTCCGCAGGCCAGGTCACGCTCAACGCCGCACGGGCAATAGTCACCGCGCCGTTCTCAAGAGGTTGGCGCAAAACCTCCAGTGTCTGCTTGCGGAATTCCAATAACTCGTCCAGAAACAACACACCCCTGTGCGCCAATGAGATTTCTCCCGGCCTGGGTATGGAACCGCCGCCTACCAAGCCGGCCTGGGAAATTGTGTGGTGCGGGGACCGGAACGGCCGCCGCTCCACAAGACCCGTGCCTGCAGGCAACTCACCGGCCACGCTGTATATCTTGGTCACTTCCAGCGCTTCCTCGAACGACAGCGGTGGCAGGACTCCCGGCATGCGCTGGGCAAGCATGGTCTTCCCGCTGCCCGGCGGCCCTATGAACAGCAGATTGTGGCCCCCCGCCGCTGCTATCTCCACGGCGCGCTTGGCGTGATCCTGCCCCTTGACCTCGGAAAAATCCAGGTCGCCTTCATCGCCGTCCCACGGCGTGATACCGGTTTCCCGAACCTTGAACGACTCCGGATCTCCTTCCCCGGACAGCAGGGCCACGGCCTGCCCGAGGCTCTCCACGGCATAGACGTTCAGCCCCTGCACCACGGCGGCCTCGCGCGCGTTGGCCGCCGGCACGAAAAACGCTTCAGCACCCATGGAACGGGCCAGAATGGCCAAGGGCAAAGCCCCGGTGACGGCTTTGACTTCTCCGGTCAGAGACAGCTCCCCCGCCATGAAAATCCCGGCCGCCGCATGTTCCGGAAGAAGGCCGGCCGCGATAATCAGGCCGACGGCCAAAGGCAGGTCATACGAACTGCCGCCTTTTTTGCGGTCGGCCGGCGCAAGATTGACGGTCACACGGGCCGGCGGCAGACGGAAACCGCAGTTGCGCAGGGCCGCAAAGACCCGGTCCCGCGCTTCGCGCACCGCGCCTTCAGCCAACCCGACCATGGCAAAAGCAGGCAGCCCGGCGCGGGCAAAGTCCACTTCCAAATCCACCCGAAAGGCGTCAACGCCGTGCAGCGCCCCGCATGCAATTCCGGTGATCATGCGGACGCTTCAAACCGGTTTGAGACGGCCGTCGCCGGCGACATAGTCTTTCAAATCCACCCCCAACGCGGCCGAAAGCGCGGCCTCTATACGCCTGCCCTGTTCATGCGAAAGCAGGATGCGCTTTTTGACCGCATCGCTGACCGCATAACGCTTGATCAAATCTTCGCAGCGCGCCTCAAGGCCCACATAGGCATCATGCAACGTCCGCTTGTCCGCATAAATGACCGCCGCAATCATAAAGTGCCCGGCGCCGAACGCACCCGCGGGCTCCCGATCCCCGCGGACTCCTCCGGCCCGCTCCGGGCAAAGCCCGCCCGCGTCCGGTACAGCCTGCAACCGGCCTTCAAAAGGCCAGAAGACATGGAACAACACCGCTCTGGCAATCGGCCCGTTGCGCGTTTCGCGCATCACCCAGGCGGCGCCGAGTTGGGCATGGTTGCCCCCGACGGCTATGGTCCGCGTTTTGCCGAGGTCGTGCAAAAGACCCGCCGCGCGCACGGCATCCGGGTTGACGTGCATGCCGCGCTCAACGGCGCGCACGGCCAAGGCATGGGCAAAGTCGGCCACTTTCGCGCTGTGCTCCCGAATGTGCCCGAGCATGGCGTAGCGGTCCCAAAGGGCACGACAGTCCTTATAGCGGGGAATAAGCGCGCAACGGGAGATATGCCGCGCCGCCAGAGCCAAGGGAAGCTTGGGCTCGGCGGCATCGCCGCCTGTGTGCGGAAACCCGACCGGCAGATGCACGGCCGGATCGAACAACTTCATCTCCGCTTCGGGAAAATCAAGATCCGGCAGGTCGGGCAAAGGTTCCTTCCTGCGGGGTGCTGCCGCGCGGGAAGCCTGCGCCGCGACATCAGAACCGTCGGGACGCGTCCCGGCTTTGTCCGGCACGGCCGCGGCCGGGGCATCAAGCCCGGTGACGACCGCAGCTTTGGAAGCGTTGGGGGAGGAAGAGCCTCCCGCCTGTGTTCCCGAAGAGGCGTTTTTCATGCCTGCTGTCCGGAATCCGCATAACCCGGCGTTGTTCCCCCATTGAGGCAGGGGGGAAGGTACTTCTTCAACACGGCCATAACGATGTTGTAGTCCAGCGGCTTGCCCACATGGTCGATCATGCCGGCCTGAAGACAGCGCTCAATGTCTTCGCGGAAGGCGTTGGCGGTCATGGCGACAATGGGGATCTCCCGCGCACGCGGCGTTTCCAGCGCGCGTATTCTGCGCGTGGCTTCATAACCGTCCATTTCGGGCATCTGCACGTCCATGAGAATCAGGTCATAGTGCTCAGGCTGCCCGCTGAACATCCGCAGGGCCTCCGCGCCGTTTTCCGCGCAGTCGACGGTCAGGCCCGTCGGCTCAAGCAGGGCGACGACAATTTCCCGGTTGATGTCGATATCCTCGGCCAGAAGCAC
>JAITEY010000108.1 GCA_031281815.1 Desulfovibrio sp.
TACGAAATTATCCCCGGCAAGGAAAAGGTCGTCGAAGACCTGAAAAAGGCGGCGGCCAAGGCCGACAACATTTTTCTGGCCCCCGACCCGGACCGCGAGGGCGAGGCCATTGCCTGGCATGTCGCCACGGTCATCGCCCCCGAAAGCGGCGGCAAGACGATTCAGCGCATCAGTTTCAACGAGATTACGCGCAGAGCTGTGGAAGAAGCCCTGCGCCGACCCTCGTCCCTGAACGAAGATCTCTACGATGCCCAGCAGGCGCGCCGCATACTGGACCGTCTGGTCGGCTACAAGATTTCTCCCCTGCTCTGGAAAAAGGTCAAGCGCGGCATCTCCGCCGGGCGCGTGCAGAGCGTCGCGTTGCGTCTGCTTGTCGAACGCGACGCCGAAAGAAAAGCCTTCGTGCCGGAAGAATTCTGGCAGTTCAGGGCCTTCCTGCGCGGGAAAGAGGGACCGGCATTCCGGGCGGACCTGCACAAGGTGCAGGGCAAAAAACCCCGCATTTCCGATGCCTCGGCCGCGGACGCCCTGGAAAAAACCATCCTCGGCGGGGACAACTCCCCACTCTTTACTGTGGACGGCGTCGAGGTCAAAAAGCGGGAAAAAACCCCGCCGCCTCCGTTCACCACCTCCACCATGCAGCAGGCGGCCAACCAGCGCCTCGGCTTCACGGCCAAAAAAACCATGAGCACCGCGCAACGCCTTTACGAAGGCGTGGATATCGGCGACGAAGGGAGCAAGGCCCTCATCACCTACATGCGCACGGATTCCGTACGCGTTTCCGAGGAAGCCCGCGCCGCCGCCGAAGAATACATCGTCCGCACCTTCGGCCCGGAATATTACCCCGCCAAGGCCCGGCGCTACAAGACCGGCGCGGCTGCCCAGGATGCGCACGAGGCCGTGCGTCCCGTGGACGTGAACATCGTCCCCGAATCCCTGAAAGGCGTGCTTCCCTCGGACCAATACCGGCTGTACGGCCTTATCTGGACGCGCTTTACGGCATCCCAGGCCGCCGCGGCCAAGGTGGAGGACACTGTTGTCCTGGCCTCGCGCAACGGGGCGCAGTTCCGCGCCCGCGGGGAACGCGTGCTCTTCCCCGGTTTTTACGTTTTTGCGCCCCAGAAAAGCGACGATGCCGTCGTTCTGCCCCCGCTCGCGCCCGGCGCGACCCTGACCCTGGAAAAACTGGAAAAAGAGCAGAAGTTCACCCAGCCCCCGCCCGCCTACAACGAGGCCTCGCTGGTGCGGGAACTCGAAGAAAAGGGCATAGGCCGGCCGTCTACCTACGCGAGCATCATAGCCACCCTGCAGGACCGCGACTATGCCTGCATCAAGGATAAACATTTCGAGGTCACCGACCTCGGGCGCGTGGTCTGCGGACTGCTGACGGACAACTTCACCGAACTCATGGATGTCGGCTTTACCGCCCAGATGGAGGAAAAGCTGGACAAGGTGGCCGAAGGCAAGGAAAAACGGGCGGCCCTGCTCGACGAGTTCAGCAGGCGATTCAATCCCGCGCTGGAACAGGCCGCCAAGACCATGAATTCCGTGAAAGGCGGCGTGCCCACGGGCCTGTCCTGCCCGGACTGCGGCAAACCCCTGCAGATCAAGTTCGGCAAAAGCGGCGCCTTCGCGGCCTGCTCCGGCTACCCCGAGTGCCGTTTCACCAGTGATTTCGCCCGCGACGACAAAGGGGTTCCGTCGCTCGTGGCGCGTGAAAAAGAAGAACGTGAGGTTGTCGGCAAGTGCCCGGAATGCGGCGGGGATCTGCTTGTCAAGCGCTCCCGCACGGGCAGCCGTTTCATCGCCTGCTCCGGCTACCCGGCCTGTCGCCATGCCGAGTCCTACAGCACGGGCGTACTCTGCCCCGTGTGCGGTGAAGGTGAACTGGCGGAGAAAAGTTCGCGGCGCGGGAAAATATTTTACAGTTGCAACCGTTACCCGGCCTGTGATTTCGCCATGTGGGATCCGCCGCTCAACGAGCCGTGCCCGAAGTGCGGCTTCGGCGCGCTCGGCCTGAAAAAGTCACGCGGCGCGACCTATATCGCATGCCCGAACAAGGGCTGCGGCTTCAAGCGAAACGCGGGCGAACGCGAATGATGTTGCTGTGAGCGGGAAAAAAGAACAGCCGGGTCTGATTGCCAAGAACAGGAAGGCCGGGCATTATTTTGAATTTCTGGAGTTCATTGAAGCGGGGATCGCGCTCACCGGCCCGGAAATCAAGAGCATACGCGCCGGGGGCGTAAACTTCCACGATGCTTTTGTCCGCTTTCGGGGGCATGAAGCCTTTGCGGCCGGCCTGCATATCGCCCCTTACAAGCATGCCGGCTACGCGGAGCAGGAGCCGGACAGGGAGCGCAAGCTTCTGCTTCATGCGCGGGAGATACGCAGCCTTGCCGCGGCCGTCGCGCAGCAGGGGCTGGCCGTGGTTATCGTCAACCTGCATTTCCGCGCCGGGCGGGTCAAGGTCGAACTGGCTCTGGCCAAGGGCCGCAAGTTGGGCGACAGACGGGAGCATCTCAGGCAGACGGCGGCGCGGCGCGATGCCGAACGCGACATGGCGGGGCGGGGCTGAAGCGTAGCCGCCGGAGGCATAAAAACACAGTGTTGCACGGCAGTAGCTGTATATTGAAGCATACTCTCGAAATCCGCATTATTCACCGCTGCCGGGTGAAGCGGCCTTCTTTTTGCCGCCGGCGCTGCGGCGTTTCGCGGCGCTCAGTTCCGCCTTGCGCAAGCGGATGGAACGCGGGGTGACTTCCACCAACTCGTCGTCGGCAGCGAACTGCAGGGCGCGCTCCAGCGTCATGGGACGGACCGGCGTGAGAATGATGTTCTCGTCCTTGCCGGCCGCCCGCAGGTTGGTCAGTTTCTTTTCTTTGGTCGGATTGACGTCTATGTCGTTGTCACGGTTGTGCTCGCCGACGATCAGTCCCTCGTAGACCGGGTCGCCCGGCTCCAGCATCATCACTCCGCGCGGCTCCAGGTTGTAAATCGCATAGGCCGTGGCCCTGCCGGGGCGGTCCGCCACCAGGGATCCGG
>JAITEY010000184.1 GCA_031281815.1 Desulfovibrio sp.
TCTCATGCCCTCTCCCGAGGAAAAAGAAGACCTCGGCGCCGTGTGCCGCGGCCGCTTCGGATTGGGCGACAAACTCGTGTTTCTGGTGTTCGCGCGCATTGCCTACCAGTCGAAAATGGATTTGCTGCCGGTGTTGCGCGCCTGGAAGCGGGCTGAAGAGTACGGCCTGCCGAGCGACCGCTGCGTTCTCGTCCTGGCCGGATGGGTGGAGGAAGGCGATACCTTCGACAAGGAAATAGCCGGTTTCGCGGCCAATATGGGCATCGACTGCCTGACGGTGCCGAGGCCGGACAATGCCGACCGCAAAGCGCTTTACGCAGCGGCGGACGTCTTTCTCTCCCCCTCGGACAACCTGCAGGAAACCTTCGGGCTTACGCTGCTGGAAGCGGCGGCGTCTTCCCTGCCGGTTATCGCTTCCGACTTCGACGGCTACCGGGACCTGGTAATCGACGGCGAAAGCGGCATCCTTGTGCCGGTCATCGGCCCGGCCCGGACGCCCCGCACGGACGCCCTCGCCCGCATCGTCCCGGCCGCCGCCTACCATCTTATGCTGGCGCAGCAGAGCGCGGTGGACGTGGAGGCGCTGGGCCGGGCGATGAGCCTGCTCGCCGGGGACGCGACATTGCGCAGGCGCATGGGCGAGGCGGGCAGACGGCAGGTGTCGGCCGGCCGGACCTGGCGGCATGTCGTCCGCAACATGCTGGATCTCTGGACCGAGTTGAACGAAACCCCCTGCCTTCTGCCGGACAATCCCCGCGAACGCCCCCGCAGCGCGCTGCTGCATCCGTCCTGCCCGCCCCACACGGATATTTTCGGCGGCTACTACACGCTGCGCGCCGATAACCCGGCCCTTGCCCGCAAAAAACTGGTCTGGAGCAAAGCAGGCAAAGCCGTGTACCACGGCAGGGATTTTCCCGTCGTCTACCGCCCCGTCGAACGCCACGTCGACCCGGAAGCGCTGCGCAAGCTGCTGTTTACCGCCAGAAAACCGATCTCCTGGGCCGAACTCGCCGCGCGCTGCAAACCGCAGCCGCAAGGCCCCGGCCCGACCGACGAAGCCTTTATGCTCCTCTGGGCACTGAAACACGATTTTCTTGAATTCGCCGACTGAAGGGGCATCGGCCCTGCGCCGGCTCAGACCGACTCCCCGCATTGGGCTGATGCGAAAATTTATACGTTACACGGTAATAGGTGGATACACATATTCGACGTCGATATGCTCAAAACCTGACGGGAGCGCCGTTTCAACGCCGCAACGGCGCATCCGTCAGGCGTGCGGGCAGTTCGGGAAACGACTCAGGCGGACGACCGCGTCACGTCCTGGGGCTCTCCTTCCCCGCCATCTGTCCGGCCACCCGGCCGAAGACAATGCAGTCGCCGGTGGCATTGCCCCCCAGCCTGTTTGTGCCGTGCAGACCGCCGGTGACTTCGCCGGCGGCATACAGGCGGGGAATGATTTTGCCGTACCTGTCCACCACTTGCGCCGTTGTGGGCGTTGTGCGCAATCCGCCCATGGTATGATGCACCCCCGCCTGGGTCGGACTTGCCCAGAACGGCCCTTGCTCAAGAGTTTTGAGGTTGACGTCCTTTTTTCCGAAATCGCTGTCCTTGCCGGCAGCGGCAAATTCGTTGTAGCGCTTGACGCCGGCCAGTAAATCCGCGGGCGGAACCTTCAGCTTCGCTTCCAGTATTTCGGCCAGTTCCTCCAGAGTGGGAGCGGTAAAGCACAGGCCCTTGTCCAGAGACTCCTTGATCCTGTCCAAAGAATACCGTTTGGCCGCCCGGTCGTCGGCGACCCAGAGAAACACCTTTTCAGGCTGAGACATGGTGCTCCCGGCCAGAATATCGCGTCTGGCGTCTTCCGCCACGTAACGCTTGCCCTTCAGGTTGAGGAAAACGGCGTGGTCCACGCCGAGGTTGGCGATGTCGCCGTATTTTTTTGTGAAGTAATTGCATGCGACCAGAAGCTGGATATAGTCCATGCCGATGACGTCGGCCCCGATATCTTGGGAATAGCTCAGAGCCTCGCCTGTCGCCCAGGGCACATTGGTCGTCGGGAGCTCGGCATCGTATTGCGGGGCATATTTTGACCGGAAGGGCACATCCGCTCCGAAACCGCCCGCGGCGATTACCACAGCCCGCTTGGCCTCAATGTGCCTGATTCCCCTCCCTTCCTTGACCTGTACTCCCAGAACCTCACCGTCCAGGGGATTGCGGCGTACAATGCCGCTCATAGCGCAATTCAAACGCACGGGTATTTGCCGGTCTTCGACATTTTTTTTCAACACCGCGATAATGGCTCCGCCGCGCCCGTGATTGACGGGATCATGGCTTCTGGGGTGGAGCGCTCCGACAATGGTGTATACTTTCGGTTCGAAAACAACGCCGAGTTTTTCCAGCCATTTCACGCCTTCCAGGGCGTGGTCCACATAGTAGCGCACCTTGGCCGGATCAGCGCGGAAATCTCCGCCGGCCATGGTCTGCGCGAAATGCAAATCCGGAGAGTCTTCAATTCCCTGGGGTTTTTGCCTCTCAGGATCGGCGCAGTTGTACCCGCCGCTCGCGATGATGGAATTTCCTCCGACAATGTTTGCCTTGTCGATAACGAGCACGTTCGCGCCCGCGTCTTTGGCCTCAACAGCGGCGGTCAAACCGGCATAGCCGGTTCCGACGACCACAACGTCGACGCTCTGATCCCATTTGTCCGGCGGCGGCACGGCTTCCGCCGTCCTCACGGTCAACGGCGTCGTCAGAACGGCCGCGCCGGTAAGGGCAGCGCCTTTCAACACATCGCGCCGGCTGATGCCGGTCGTCTTTTTTGCATCGGACATGTCCTACTCCTTTTTTATCGGTTGACCCTGCGGGGCGACAATCCAGGCAGCGCTTTATCTATGTATTATCTATGCATTATCCATCTTTGTATTGCTTTATCGTACTATAAGAAATTGCGGCGTTTTCGGCAAGAGGTTATACGGAAAATCGGGGCCGGCGCATCAAAAAAACCCGCAAAGCGGGGGCATGCACGTTCCAATAAAAAAATCCCTGCAATTGTACAAGGTTTGAGCGACGTTTCCCGGCGAAAGCGGCCAAAAAAAGCTTGTTTCCCCCATGCCCGCGGGAGAAATGACGGCGGCAGGCTAAAACTTTCTTCCGAGCCGCCGATAATACCGGCGGGGACGTTGCCGCGGACGCCGGCGCCGGCATTGATATTGCTTGCTGTGGGTCAAAGCCCCCGGCGGGGGCAAACAGGCAATTCTTTCCCCTTCGGAGTTTCGTTATGGTGCAGTACGCTTCAGGTTCCCTCCGCATCTCGGGCTTGGGAAGCGACTATAAATTTGATGAGATGATAGACAAGCTCTATCAGGTGGAAAAGCGGCAGGCCACGCAGTTTTTGCGCTGGAAAAGCGACTGGCAGACGCGCCTCGACGCCTTGAAGGAGGTGCGCGGCGGTCTGATGACTCTGCAGACGGCACTGAACAAGCTCAATACCATGGACAAGTTCCTGGTAAAAAGCACGACAAGCACGCAGCCCACAGTCGCCGTCGCCAAAGCCGCCGCCGATGCCGTGAACACTACCTATTCGGTCGAAGTCAACCGCCTGGCTGCCGCGGGCACATGGACAAAGGACACGGGGCTGGCTACCCCGCAGGACGTCATCAGCACAGGCGGCGGCAGCATTACCTATTCCTATCAGGGCAAACAGCGTACCGTCAGCGTGCCCGCGGGCACGACTGTGGAGGGGATGCTCAAAATCATCAACAATGATTCGGGGAACCCCGGCGTACGCGCCCAGATGCTGCAAAGCGCAAACGGCGTCATTTTCCAGTTGCGCGGCATGGATACCGGCCGCGACAACATTTTGGTCATCGATAGCACCAGCGGTCTTGCCGGCCTGGACATAAGCCTGCAGGGGGGCAATTACAACACGGGAGAAAATTTTGCCGAGCTCTCCACGAGCTTTTCGACACTCGACGATGTCATCAACACTTCGGGCGAGGAAAAGACGTTCGTCTATTCCGTCGACGGCGTCAAACGTACTGTCAACCTGCAAAACGGCGCAACCTTGCGCGATCTGGTAGACGGCATCAACGCCCTGACGCCGGGCGTCGCCTCTTTTGATGCGGTGACCGGCGAATTCAAACTGCTCAGAGCAAACACCGTCTATACCCCCGGAAATTTCGGCTCCACCGTCACCAGCTCGGGGGTTTCTCTAGACGACATCCTCGGTCTGGGTGTGGGCGGCGGCAGTGCACAGACGCTTTTCGACAGCATCACCTCCAAGGTGTTGGGAGACTCTGCGACCGCGGCCGACGCCACAACATTCACCTTTGACGTCTCTTCGTCGGACGGCGCGACGCCGACCACAGTGTCCATAGACGTGGACGAAAACACCACCTTGGAGGATCTGCGCAATGCCCTGCGCACCAAGCTGGGATCAGGGGCGGACGTCCAAATTAAACAGGATACCCCCAGCCCCCCGGGGACTGGCAAATATTTTCTCAAGATGGACATGAAAGAGACGGTCCACCGTCTGACGGTGGGCGACGGCACACTCGCCGACTTTGCCTATGTGCCGCCTTCGCCCGCCGCAGGGTCAGGTTGGGACATGCGTCAGGCAGAGAACGCGCAGGTACGGATCAACGGTTATCCCGCCGACCCGAACAAATGGCTCGAAGTGCCGAGCAATACTCTGGAGGCCGGCAAGGTTGTCCCCGGCATAACCTTTACGCTGCTTGACGTGGGCACGACCAACATCGGCGTCGGCAACGACATCGAAACCATGAAGGAAAACATTTACGCCTT
>JAITEY010000191.1 GCA_031281815.1 Desulfovibrio sp.
CCAGTTTGTCTTTGCCGGCAAGGCTCACCCGCAGGACAACGGCGGCAAACAACTCATGAAAGAAATCATCAGCCGCTGCCGTGAACCCGAGTTTCGCATGAGCATGGTTTTTATTGAAGACTACGACATGGAAATCGCCGCATACCTTATCGCCGGGTGCGACGTCTGGCTGAACAACCCGCGCCGGCCCCTCGAAGCGTGCGGCACCAGCGGCATGAAGGCCATGTTCAACGGCGTTCTGCAGTTCAGCACCCTTGACGGTTGGTGGGATGAAGCCTGGAAGCCCGACAACAGCTTGGGTTGGGCCATCGGCAAAGGTGAGGACTACGACGATCCGGAATACCAGGATCAGGTGGAATTGCAGACCTTGTACAAAGTGCTGGAATCGGAAATCATCCCCGATTTTTATGAACGCGACCGGAGCAATCTGCCGGTTTCCTGGGTCAAGCGCATGAAGGCGGCCCTCGTGGAATTCGGACCTCGCTTCCATTCACACCGTATGGTGCAGGAATATTTGGGTTCGGCGTACATCCCGGCCTGCAACAACCTGAACCGCCTTTACAAGGACAATTTCGCGCCGGCCAGGGAACTTTCGGAATGGCGCATGAACATCATGACCAAGTGGGGCAAGCTCAAGGTCACTGATGTGGAAAGTTCGAAAGAAAACACCCTCTATGTCGGCGAGTCGCTGAAAGTTTCGGCTGTGGCGCATCTGGCCGATATCCCGCCGGAACATGTCGGTCTTGAAATTTATCTGGGCCCTCTCGGCCAGGATAATTCCTTTGCGAGCCGCAGACTGATTTCCATGCAACCGGAAGGCGTCGTAGTGGACGGCAAACAAAAATACAGCGGCAAAATCGACGCCGTGGAAGCGGGACGCTACGGATTCACCGTTCGTGCCGTGCCCGTGCATCCTCTGCTGCCTTCCGCGTATTCACTCGGGCTCGTGCATTGGGCGGAATAAGCGGAACCCGCCGCTTTATTTCTTCTTGAGGGGGCTCGGCCCCCTCAAATTCTTCCCGCAAAAGATCAGGGCAAAGCCCCGGTTATGAACCCGTACTTTCCTGAGGTACATCCACCGTCTTCTTTTTCCCGGTGCCGAACAATTTTGTCACCAGCACAAAAAAGATGGGCGTGAAGAAAATACCCAGAAACGTTGCGGCCAGCACGCCGAAAATGACGGCCGTGCCCAAGGCGTTTTGCCCTCCTGAACCCGCGCCGCGGCTGACGGCCAAGGGGATTGTTCCCAGGATGAAACACAGGGAGGTCATGATGATGGGCCGCAGGCGCAAGCGAACCGCGTGTACCGTGGCGGCCAGGAGATGTTCGCCCTGTTCGTGCAGATCCTTGGCGAATTCGACGATGAGAATGGAGTTTTTTGCCGACAGCCCGACAACCGTCAGAAAACCTATCTGGAAGTATATGTCGTTGCTCATGCCGCGCAGCCACATGCCCGACAGCGCTCCGGCCACGCCGAGCGGAGCCGTAAGCAACACGGACATGGGAATGGTCCAGCTTTCATAAAGCGCGGCAAGACAGAGAAAGACGACCACCAGAGAAACGGCGTACAGGATCGGGGCCTGCGCGCCCGACATCTTTTCCTGGTAGGAGATGCTCGTCCAAGCGTAGCCGAAACCTTCCGGCAGTTCGGCCGCAATTTCTTCCATGGCCGCCATGGCCTCACCGGAGCTGTGTCCCGGCGCCGCCTCTCCCAGGATTTCCACGGACGGCTGGCCGTTGTAGCGCTCCAGGCGCGGTGAGCCGTAGGTGGAACGGGACGTGAGAAAGGAGGAAAAGGGCACCATTTCGCCCTTGGAGTTGCGCACATGGTAACGGTTGAAGTCGTCTATCTGCATGCGGAAGGGCGCGTCGGCCTGCAGGTAGACCTTCTTGGTGCGGCCCTTGTCCGTGAAGTCGTTGATGTATACGCCGCCCCAATAGGCGGAAACGGCCGAATTGATGTCGCCCTTGCGCAGGCTTTGCGCGCCGGCCTTGGCCAGGTCGATGTTCAACTCGTACTGTTCCGTGTCCTCAAGACCGTTGTGGCGGACGGAGCGCAGGGCGGGGTTGCGCCTTGCCTTGTCCAGCACCGTGTTGCGTGCCTCCATAAGCGCCTGATGCCCGCGCCCGGACCGGTCTATAAGCTCGAAGTCGAACCCGGAGGAGTTGCCGAGTTCCATGACCGCCGGCGGGAAAAAGACAAAAATGCCCGCTTCGGGTATTTGAGAGAGCGCGCGCATGGACCGCTGCGAAAGAGCCTGCACGCGCTGCTCGGCCTTGGGACGTTCGCTCCAGTCCTTCAGCTTGATGAAGCTCAGTCCCATGTTCTGCCCGAAGCCGCCGAAACTGACCCCGGCCACGGTCATCACGCCCTGCACGGAGTCGGCTTCTTCGTTGCGGAAATAGTCGCTCATCGTATCCAGCACAGCGGTGGTCCGTTGGAAGGTCGCTCCCGAAGGAAGCTGCACGGAGGCCATCAACACGCTTTGGTCTTCTTCCGGCAGAAAGGCGGAGGGGAGTACCTTGAACAATACGCCGATGAGCGACGTGCAGACAAGGAAGAACACAAGCCAGCGTTTCGGCTCGACGATTATCCGGCTCACGGCGGCCTGATACCGCAGCGTCTGCGCATCGAACCAGCGGTTGAAGCGCCCGAAAAAGCCTTCGTCGGCTCGGTGCGGCGTTTCGGGAAGTATGCCTGCGCACAGGGCGGGGGTCAGGACTATGGCGATGAACACCGAAAGGGACATGGCCGTCACGATGGTAATGGAAAACTGCCTGTAGATGACGCCTGTGGACCCGCCCATGAAAGCCATGGGAACGAACACCGCGGAAATGACCATGGCAACGCCGACCAGCGCGCCTGTTATCTGCCGCATGGATTTTTTCGCCGCCTCCCGCGGTTTGAGATGCTCCTCGCGCATAAGGCGCTCCACGTTCTCCACCACCACGATGGCGTCGTCCACCAGCAGGCCGATGGCCAGGACCATGCCGAACATGGTCAGCGTGTTGATAGTGAAACCGGCCAGATACAGTACGCTGAAGGTGCCGAGCAGAACTACCGGGATGGCTATGGTCGGGATCAACGTGGCGCGGAAACTCTGCAAAAAGAGGAACATGATGAGAAAGACCAGGAGCACGGCCTCGCCCAATGTCTTAAAAACCTCATAAATGGAGTCTCTGACGACGGGTGCGGTATCATAGGAAAAGTTGTACGAAAGACCGCCGGGAAAGAATTGCGCCAACTCCTCGACGGTTTTTTTGATGTTGTCCGTCGTCTCCAGTGCGTTGGCTCCCGACGCCAGCTTGACGGCCAGACCGGCCGAAGGATAGCCGTTGTAGCGTCCGAAGGCCTGGAAGCGTTCGTTGTTGAGTTCCACCCGCGCCACATCTTTGAGGTACAGGGCGGAACCGTCCTCAAGCGTGCGGATGAAAATGTTTTCGAACTGGGAAGCGGTCTCCAGGCGCGATGAGGCGTTGACGGTAATGTTGATTTCCTGCCCCGCGACTGCGGGCGCCGCGCCGATTTGGCCACCCGTAACCTGTTGGTTCTGCTCGGTGATTGCTGCGGTGACGTCCGAAGGATTGAGCCGGAACTGCTCCATTTTTTCCGGGTCGCACCAGATGCGCATGGCGTATTGCGCGCCGAACACGGTTGTTTCGCCCACGCCGGACAGACGGCTGACCGGGTCCTGTATATAGCTGGAAACATAGTCGCCTATGTCGCTGTTCGCCATACTGCCGTCCGTGCAGTACAGGGCGATGACCATCAGATAGTTGCGTACCGACTTGACCACGGATATGCCCATGCGCTGCACGTCCTGGGGGAGCATGGGCGTTGCAAGCTGGAGCTTGTTCTGCACCTGCACCTGGGCGATGTCGATATTCGTGCCGGCTTCAAAGGCGAAATTCAGAATACCCTGCCCGGCCGAGTCGCTGGTGGAATACATGTACATGAGGTGGTCGATGCCCTTCATCTGTTGTTCGATGACCTGGGTGACCGATTCTTCCACCGTTTTCGCCGATGCGCCGGGGTAGAGCGCTGTTATGGCCACCTCGGGCGAAGCGATGGACGGATACTGGGCAATGGGCAAGGCCTTCAAGGCGAAGGCGCCGCCGAGCATCATCAATATGGCGATAACCCATGCGAATATGGGGCGATCAATGAAAAATTGCGCCACGAACTACCTCTGCACGGCTTTGTTGTTGTCTGCACGGACCGAATCGGCGGCTTTTCCGGTTTCTGACGGGGCAGGGCGCAGTTCTTGGGCTGTGACGGCAAGACCGGGACGAACCTTGATGTGTCCGTCGACAAGGAGCCGTTCACCGGGCTGCAGCCCGGATGCAATCAGCCATTTGCTGCCGATGTTGCGCTGAATCTGCACCGGCCTCACGACCGCCTTGAGCCTTTCCCCGTCCGCCCCGGCGTCTGCTTCGTCTTTTGCCAGCACATACACGCAGGGTTTGCCCGAGGCATCGCGAAATACCGTTTTTTGCGGAACCAGCACGGCATCTTCCAGCACCGCTTCTTCAAAGACGGCGCGCACATGCATTCCGGGCAGCAGTATTTTGTCCGGATTGGCGCATTTCACGCGGATATTGACAACACCCGTGCCTTTGTCGACGGTGATGTCGGAAAAGAGCAATTCCCCGAAGAGTTCTTCCGCATCGCCGTTTTTGTCGTGTGCGCCGGGTAAACGGGTATACAGGCTCCCGTCCGGGAGTTTGATTCTTACTTCGGCTCCCGCCGCATCCAGTCCGGCCGCCGCTTTGTCGGCCGCGGCCCGTACGCGCATCATGTCGGCGTGGGAACGGGAAACGTCCACATACACGCTGTCCAGATTCCGGATAACGGCGAGCGCCTGAGCCTGGCCGGCGGTCACCAGGGCACCGGGGGTCACGAACGAGCGTCCGATTCTGCCTGCGACCGGCGCGGTGATTTTGGTGTACCCCAGGTTGATGCGCGCGGATTCCAGTTGCTGCTTCGCGGCCTCGACGGCGGCTTCGGCCTGAGTCAGAGTTGATGACGCATCGTCGTATTCCTGCCTGCTGACGGCATTGTTCCTGATGATTGTGCCGTAGCGCCGAGCGAGGAGACGGGCGGAAAACGCATCGGCTTCGGCGACGGCAAGTTGGGCGGCCGCGTTTTTGTATGCGGCCTCGAACACGTCGGTCTCCATTTCGTAGAGAATTTGCCCGGCGGTGACGTCGCTGCCTTCTTCAAACAGGCGTTTGGTAATTATTCCGCTTACCTGCGGCCGCACGGGCGCGCTCATCAACGCCGATACGCGGCCCGGCAGTTCCGTGTTCAGCTTCACGCGTTCCCCCTTGATGACGGAGTAACGCACAAGAGGCCCGGCAGCGGCCGGCGGCCGGCGGCTCTCGCAGCCGGCGCCGAATATTGTGCCGAAAAGGACGATGATGAAAAATTTTTTCCGCAAAGTTCCGAACATGCTGTGTCTCACGGCGGTTACAATACTTGGATACTTGGGGCTTGTGGGGGCGTCCTGCGGCGGACACGCACTATAGTCTTTTTTCCCGACTGTGCAAGGTCGGATAAAATCATAATGAAGATGCTGTGTTACAAGAATGAACCCGGCTCGGCCCGGCAGTTCACGGCCTGCGATCGGATGCGGGCGCAGGCGCGGCCGAAATGCGGGCAGGCGTTTTTCGGCATGTCGCCCGGTTTTTGAACATTGCATAATGGTAAGAAAACGATTACAAGGTCAAGGAGTTCAACCTTCACTTCCGGGGGGCAACCTGTGCTTGCAGTCGGCAGACAATTCTTTGCTGTTTGCCTGCTTTTCCTGTTCTGCGGAACGGCGGGAGCGGCGGAAAACACGGTCAACAAGATAGCCGCCGTGGTGAACGGCGAAATGATTTCCCTCCATGAGCTGCGGATGCACAGCGCCGCGGAACTCGCCCGCCGGGGCCTTGCGCCCGACAGCCCTGAAGGCCGGGATTTGCAGCGCATGATTTTGGAAACGCTGACGAACGATATTTTGTTGCGCCAGGAGGCAAAACGCTACAAATTGACCGTGAGCAACACTGAAGTGGAGGAGGAATACCAAAAGACCGTGCAGCGCAGCGGAATGAGCCCTGCGCAGTTTGAGGAGAATTTGAAAAGGCAGAGGACGGACGCGGCCACGTTCAAGGAGCGCATAGCCAATGCCGTTCTGCGCCGGCGCATCGCCAATTTTATGGTGATCAGAAAAGTCTTCGTCACTCCCGAGGAAGTGTCCGCGTATTATACGAGCCACAAGGACGAATTCAACGGCGAGCGCACGGCTGATTTCTCCATACTCCTGATTCCCGACGGCAAAAATTATCAGGAGATTTATCAAAAGATAAAATCCGGCGCGCTGAGTTTCGAGGACGCCGCCAAACAATATTCCGCCGACCCGTCGGCTGCGGACGGAGGCCGTGTAAGCGGACCTTACGACCGTTTGCCGCAGGAAATGCAGAAATTGCTTTCCGGTCTCAAAGACGGGCAGGTTTCCCCGCTTTTTCGCACCAAGGGCGGGGTGGTGGTCATACGGCGCAACGGCATCAGGGATCCGAAGCCTTTGACCTTTGAAGAGGCAAAGCCGCTTATTGAGGAAAAATTGCGCGCGCCGCTGCTTGAGGAGCGCTTCAAAGAATATATAGGGCAGTTGCGCAGCAAAGCGGTGATAGATATCCGCATTTGAGCGGGCGAAGAGTGCTTTTGCTCCGTACGGCCGCCGTGTGCGCGGAGGCTTGGCGGTGTTTGCAAACAGAGGTTTCCGATGGCGACAGCATTTCAGGAACTGGGCGGGAAAATTCGCGAAAAACGCGAAGCGGCCGGGCTTTCCATTGAGGATGTAGCGGCCCGCATCAAGATTTCCTCCAGAATTTTGAAAGCCATTGAAGAAGGAGCGGCTACGGGACTGCCCCATGCCGTGTATACCAAGCGATTTACGAAGGCTTTCGGCTTGCTGGTCGGTTTTGATCCGGGAGAACTCGATGCCGGCCTGGAAGAAGTGTTTCAGGCCGCCTGCCTTGAAGAAGCAAAACATGAACCCGTGCTCAACCGGAATGCCGATTTGGCCTATCCCGGCACCGCCCGACGTTTCATAGCCGTTGTAGTGTTCATTCTCGTGCTTTGGGGTGTGGCCGGAGGCTGCTGGTACGTGGCCGTCAACTACGGTTCCGCCATCCTGGAGTTCGTCAAGCAGCCGTTTTCCGCTTTCGGCGGGCATACGGAAACGCCGTCGACCCCGACCGGCGGCGCAAATTCAGGCACGGGGATCGGCAATGCCGTGTCGCGCCTGATGCGTTCTTCCTCCGACAAAGGGTCCGGAACGGCGCAGGCGCAGCCTGACGACGGCAGGCTGCCGGCCGCCGATGCGTTTCTGCGTGCGCCGGGCAACGGTCCTCCGGACGCTCCCGCCTCACCCCCGCGACCTGCCGATCCCCCCGCTCAGGCGGGGGGTCATGCTTCCGGTACAGCGCCTGCCAAGACGAAAGTCGCTGTGGAGTCCGCTTCTACTGAGCATGCCGTCGGTACAGCGCCGGACGGAGCGCCGTCGCCCTCCGGCGAAGGCGGCACCCAGAGCGGCCCGGCTTCCGGAGCAGTGCCGGCTGACGGCGAGCGGGCGGCGCCCGACGGCGGCAATCAGGTGCTCATCATCAGCCGCGAACCCTGCTGGATAAGCTCCCGCGCGGACGGCGCCAAAGGGCGCGATTACGTCCTGAAACCCGGTGACAGGTTCGTGCTTACCTACAGCAACGAACTGGAGTTGATTCTCGGGAACGCCGGCGGCGTGAATCTGGTGCATAACGGGAAGAATATCGGATCGGGCGGGCCGCGCGGACAAAGGGTTGTGCTGCGTTTCCCCGAGAAAACGAGATAGCCCGCATGGAATTTTCCGAGCGGATGCTTGTGCTGCAGGTCGGCAAATTCCGTGAGGCGGACCTGTGGGTGCGTCTCCTTTCACCGTCGCGCGGACTCATCGGCGCCTTTGCCTTCGGCGGCAGCCGCAGCCGCAGGCGTTTCGCGGGGTGTCTGGATACATTCAACCACATCAGCGTCCATGTGAAAGCCTCTCCCGGCAAGCAGTATCTTGCCCTGCAGGAAGGCGTGCTCATTGAAGGCGTATCGCGTCTGCGGCGCGACGAACGGCGTTTCGGCACGGCCGTCAACTGCGTGCGTTTTCTGCAAAGTTTCGGCATAGTCCCGGAAGGTGCGGAAAAGGCGCATTTTCTCATGCGGGAAACGTTGCGCGTGCTTGACGGGTGCGGGGAAGTGCCGAGGCTGTTGCCGGTATTTTTCAGGGCGCGTTTGGCCTTTGATCAGGGGTACGCGCTGGAACTTGCGCACTGCGCACGGTGCGGCAACGCTCTGTCCGGCAAGCCGGCCCGCCTGCTGATCCGGGCAGGCCGGGCGGCTTGTCCGGCCTGCGCCCGCGCATCGTCCGATTATCGTCTTCCTTTGGGACCCGACACCGTATCCACGCTTCAAGCCCTGCATGTCCTACCCCCCGGAGATTGGGACGGGCCTGCGGTCCGTCCCGCCGCAGCGGGAGAATTCGCCGAGGCCGTCGACGCTTTTATCCGTTACCATGTCGGCATAACCTGGGAAGACGGCCGTTTTGTCCGGCACTGAGCTTTGCCTGCAAACGTAAGCACCGGGCAAGGCGAAAAGCTTCAGGAGTCGTGTGACGTCAATTTCCTGCATCGGAGCAGCCATGTATTTTCAAGATGTGATTCTGACACTGCAGAGTTTTTGGGCCGCGCGCGGCTGCGCCGTGCTGCAGCCCGTTGATCTGGAGTGCGGCGCCGGAACCTTCAATCCCGCGACCTTTTTGCGCGCCGTCGGGACTGAAGCATGGAACGCGGCGTATGTGGAGCCTTCGCGCCGGCCCACGGACGGACGTTACGGCGAGAACCCCAACCGTCTGCAGCATTATTTTCAGTTTCAGGTCATCCTCAAGCCTTCGCCGGACAATGTGCAGGACGTTTACCTGGACAGCCTGCGCGCGTTGGGCATTGATCACGCGCGCCACGATGTCCGATTCGTGGAAGACGACTGGGAATCCCCGACGCTCGGTGCCTGGGGCCTGGGATGGGAGGTCTGGCTGGACGGCATGGAAGTCACCCAGTTCACCTATTTCCAACAGGTCGGCGGCATCGACCTAGACCCCGTGAGCGTGGAACTGACCTACGGTCTGGAGCGTCTGGCCATGTATCTGCAGGAAAAGGAATCCGTGTACGATCTTGCCTGGAACGGGCAGGTGTCCTACGGCGATATTTACCGCCGCAATGAAGTGGAACAGTCTGTCTACAATTTCGAGGTCTGCGACTCGGACATGCTCCTGCGCCACTTCAACGACTTTGAAAAAGAATGCCTGCGCCTTGTCGGGCTCGGCCTGCTCCGGCCCGCCTATGATTATACCTTGAAGGCATCGCATGTCTTCAACCTGCTGGACGCGCGCGGCGCCGTATCCATAACCGAACGCACCGGCTACATGGCGCGGGTGCGGCGATTGGCGGAGTCCGCGGCCCGCCTGTACGCGCAACAGTGCAACGGCGCTGACGGGTTTCCCTTGCGCGCAACCGGAGAATAATGAGGAGCGCCTATGCCTGCCTTTGTTCTTGAAGTCGGCACGGAAGAAATGCCGGCGCGTTTTGCGGTCGATGTCGAAAAAGCCCTGGCCGAACGCCTGAGCGCCGCCCTGCGGGAAACGGGCCCCGCCTTTACCGACCCGGTCGTCTGTTCCACGCCGCGCCGCCTCGTTGCGTACATTGCCGAGCTGGCGGAACTGTCGGCCGAGTATGAAGAAGTCGTCACCGGACCTTCGGGCAAGGCGGCGTTCGATATCAGCGGACGTCCGACACGGGCGGCCGAAGGGTTTGCCAAAGCGCACGGCATGCCTGTGCAGGACCTTTTTCTCGTGGAAACGGACAAAGGTCCCTATGTCGCCGTGCGCAAGCGCATGGGGGGCAGACGGACCGCGGAACTGTTGTCCGAACTTTGCCCGGAATTGATTCTGCATCTTCCTTTTCCCAAACGCATGCGCTGGGGTACATGCAAAACGCCCTTTGCCCGGCCTATCCGCTGGATTCTCGCCATGTTGGGCAATGCCCCCGTACCTTTCACGGCGGCGGGGGTTGCCTCGGACACGTCAACCTACGGGCACAGGACGCATGGGCCCGGCCCCTTTGCCCTGCGCAACGCGTCGGAATACTTCACCGTGACGGCCGAGCAAGGCCGCATAACCGTCGACGGCGACGAGCGCAGGCGCATCATCACGGAACTGGGCGCGCAATCGGCCTCCGAAAAACAGGGGACCGTGCTTTGGAATGAACAGCTTTTGCAGGAAGTGCAAGGGCTTTGTGAACATCCTGCGCCTATCCTGGGCTCGTTCAGCCGGACCTATCTTGAATTGCCGCGGGAAGTGCTGCTCACAAGCATGGAAAAGCATCAGAAGAGCTTCGGCGTGGAAGGCGAAAACGGCAGGCTGCTGCCCTACTTTCTGACCGTGTTGAACCTGAGTCCGGAAAATCCCGACCTAGTGAGAAAAGGTTGGGAACGCGTCCTGCGCGCGCGCCTTGAAGACGCGCGCTTTTTTTGGAAGACGGACACAGACCGCGCCGGCTTCGATTCCTGGCTTGCAGCCTTGGAAACGGTCATCTTCCTCGCTCCGCTGGGCTCCATGGGCGACAAGTCGCGGCGCATAGAACGTCTGTGCGCCTATCTGGCGGAGCATGCGCGTAGCGGCCTGCCGGAAGCGATGCCTTCCAAGGAAGACGCCATGCGCGCGGGGCGCATAGCCAAAGCGGATCTGGTATCGGAAATGGTGAAGGAATTCGATGTCCTTCAGGGCATTATGGGCGGAATATACGCGCAACGTTTCGGGGAAGCTCCGGACGTGGTCGCCGCCGTAGCCGAACAGTACCTGCCGGCCGGACCCGATACCCCGACGCCGGGCACGCTTTGCGGAGCGCTGCTTTCGATTGCCGACAAGGCGGATACGCTGGCGGGATGTTTCGGATTGGGCATGATTCCCACCGGGGCGGCCGACCCCTACGCTTTGCGGCGTGCCGCCCTGGGCATAGCCCGCACGGCCTGCGACAGGCAGTTGCGCTTCAGCGTGAGCGCGCTGTTTGCCGAAGCGCTGCGCGGCTACGGCGAACGTGAATGGAAACTTGAACCGGACCGGGCGCTCGTCAGATTGCAGGAATTTTTCAACCTGCGCCTGAAAAACCTCTTTACGGCGGAAGGGGTGGAAACCTTGATCGCGGAGGCTGTTATCCTCTCCGGAGCGGACGACGTATGGGCTGCCCGTGAACGAACATCCGCGCTCGGCGCGTTCTGCCGCACCGGCGATTTTGCCGCAGGCATGCTGACGTTCAAACGGGCCGCCAACATACTGCACAAGCAGGCGGGCGACGCGGAAGCCGCGCCGAGCGGCGCGTATCACCCCGGCCTGCTTGAACATGAGGCGGAAAAGGCCCTGGCGGCCGAACTTGAACGCTTCGGGCCCACATTCGACCGGTTGTGGGAAGCGGACGCCTACAGCGATTTGTTTGCCCTGCTGAACACCTTGCGCCCCGCTGTGGACTCCTTCTTTGACGGGGTGATGGTCATGTGTGACGATACGGCATTGCGCCTGAACAGGCTCAATCTGCTGCAGGCGCTGGTAGGCAGGCTGGGCCGCTTGGCCGACTTTTCCGTCCTGCAGATACAGCGCGACAGCCCAGGGGCGCGATGAAAAACAAATTCCTCGTCTTTACCCGTCTGCACCGCTGCATCCTGCGGGAGTTGACGCTCAATTTTGTTGTGTGTGTCACTTCACTGCTTGCCTTGATTTTGATCAGCCGCGGCCTGCAAATGCGCAGTTTGTTTCTCGGCCTCGATTTTGCATTATCCGATGTTGCCCGGATTCTTCTGTTTATGATTCCTACATTTTTAGTTCTTGTTCTTCCTATTTCCTGCATGATAAGTATTTTTCTTACATTTTTGCGCATGAGTACGGATAGAGAACTTATTGCCGTTAAATCCGGAGGCATAGGGATATATAACCTTCTTCCAGCGCCTGTTGTGTTTTCCTGCATATGTATGTGTATCTCCCTGTTTATATCTCTCCATGCCATCGCTTGGGGAATGGGAAATTTTCGCTCCACCATTCTGGAAATAGCCGACAGCAGAGCCAGGGTAGTGGTGCAGCCGGGCGTGTTCAACAAGGATATTTTCGGACTGACCCTCTTCGCCCGGCAGGTTGATCCCGCGGACGGCAGACTGCGAAATGTCATTTTTGAAGACCGCAGACAGGAAGAAGGCAACAGCTTGACGGTTCTTGCCGAGGAAGGGGATATAACGACGGATGCGGCGCATGGAGATATAGTTTTTAATCTCCGTGACGGGCGCATCTACAGAATGGATGCGGACAGCAATATCAGCATCATGGAATTTGCGGAATACACGGTGCGCCTTAACCTGAGGGCGCTGTTTTCCGGGGCGGACATTCTGGGCGAAGTGACGCCCAACGAGATGTCCTGGGAACACCTTCTGGGCATGCAGGAACGCAACGACGCGCCCAGCGCGCGTTTTCAGCGCAGGGTGGAGGTTGAACTGCACAAACGCCTTTCTCTCCCCGCGGCCTGTCCGGTGCTGGGACTGTTTGCCGTCCCTCTGGCCTGCGCCTTTCACGGCGTGCGCCGGCATATCGGCATAGTCTCCGCCCTGTTTTTTTTCCTCGTGTACTACTGCATATACTCTCTGGGGCTGACCTTGAGCGAGGCGGGATACCTGCCGCCGGCGGCGGGGCTGTGGCTGGCCGACGGCATTTTCGCTCCCGCAGCCCTTGTCGGCCTGCGCATGGCCGAACGCGAACGTTTTCCCTCTCCGGAACACCTGCTCAGACGCCTGCGGAACTTTCTGCGCGGCAGACCGGCAGGAGCAACGCCGTGAAAGTCCTTCCCGTCTATCTCCTGCGCAGCAACCTTTTTTTGCTGTTTCTTATTCTTTGCGTAGGTATCGGCATCTTTCTTCTTGCCGATATGTTCGAACGCCTGGACGATTTTCTGTCCGTCGGCATCGGAGCGGATACCGTCATTTATTATTTTTTGCTTAAACTCCCCAATATCATATACCTTATTATGCCAGCCGTCTATCTTGTCTCGGTCATAATGCAGCTTCATTTCCTGAAACGCAATAATGAACTTACAGCCTTGCAGTCAGGTGGTATACGTCCGAATGTTATTCTCTCAATGATTCTCGTTTATAGTGTACTTTTGGCATGTATTCTCTTTATATTCGGTCAGGCTATCGGTATAACCCAAGAAAGAGAGGCGGCGCGCATTTGGCAGGAAAAAGTCAGAGGAAATGTATTGGAAGAATCGCATATTGATGGATTATGGTTTAAGGAAGAGAGAAATATTATACATGTCGATAAAGTTTACATTGCACGCAAAACAGGATCAAATATTATTGTTTACAAAGTTGATGAAAAAGGGAAAAGTATTGACGAGATAATTAAAGCACAAGAATTCCGCATATTACCGGATGGAGTATGGAAACTTGAAAATGTGGTGCGTCTTGTGCCGTCGGAATACAGGGCCGAGAAATTAGAGAGTACGGAGTTGCATATACAACAGGATCTGCAGGCATTTCAGGTGGTGGGCAGGCAAATGGGCATGGATCCCGGACGGTTGACAATGCTTGAATTGTACAGGGCGATCCGGCATCTGGAGCAGGCCGGATCCAATGTGGAAATGCTCCGGACCGCTCTTTTCGCCAAACCGGCCTATGCTTTTTCCATAATCGTGATGGGACTGATAGCGCTCATGGTGACGCGGAGTATCGGGAATATTTACGCGGCCCTTGCCGTCGGTACGCTGGTAGTGTTTTTCTATCACACGATCAACGCCGTATGCGTGAGCATGGGTGAGAAGAACATCATATCGCCCGTGGCCGGAGCCTGGGCGGCCGATATGCTCTTTTTGTGCGCGGGCGCTTTGTGGTCGGCCGCGCCCGTCCTCGCGGGAAAACTGCGCGACGGCCGATGACCGGGCAACCTTGCAGCGCGGCATGCGGTCAGCGCAGCATGTCCCGCAGGGCGGCGCGCAGTTCGCCAACGCCCAGGCCGGTTCGAGCGGAACTCGGCAGCGGTTCCCGGCCGATGATTGCCGTCCAGGCGCGCAGACATGCGTCCAACTCCCGCCGCCTGCATTTGTCGGCCTTGGTCAGCACGGGCAGCAACGGGAGGGAGAGGGAAACGGCAAATTGCTGCAAGGCCACGTCGGATTGTTGCGGGAGTAAACGCGCATCAAGCAGCAGCACCAATATTTTCAACCCGTTGGAGTGTCGCAGGTAATATTCCGCCAAGGCTCCCCATGCGGCTCTTTCCGCTTTGGGGCGTTGCGCATGGCCGTATCCGGGCAAATCCACAAGATAGGCATCCTCTTCCCAAAATCGATAAAAATTGACGCTGCGCGTTTTTCCCGGCACGGAGCTCACCTTCGCAGGTCTGCCTTCTCCGGACAGGGCGTTGAGCAGGGAGGATTTGCCCACATTGGAGCGTCCGGCCAGAGCGGCTTGGGGAACCTCCGACAGTATAAGCTGTTCAACGGTAAACGCAGTGCGTACCAAAGGCTGCGCCGGGACGCCGCCTGTCCGCCGCGTCCCTCGCTCAAGCGTTTGCTTTGCGGCAGTTGAAAGCGTTACTTGACAAATTTGCATAGTGTGTGAAAATAACAAATTATTCCAATGAATGCAAGCTGAACGGACAACAGTGATGCACGACAAGGCAGGCAATGAGGGCGCCGTGCAGCGGACGCTTGAGACGCCGTATTCCATACTCATACTGAACGGGCCCAATCTCGCCCATACCGGTTTGCGTTGCCCGGAGATCTACGGCAGGCGCGCGCTGTCGGATATTCCGACTTTGGTGGAAACCCTGCTCGGTGAGCGCAGCGAACAGGTGCGGCTGCTTTTTTTTCAGAGCAACTGCGAGGGAGAACTCATCAATCGTCTGGAAGCGGCCCGGAACGAGGGGGTACACGGCGTTGTGTTGAACGCCGGGGCCTATACGCATACCGGTCTGGCCCTGGCCGACTGCGTGGAATGGATAGGCATCCCGGTTGTCGAGGTCCATATCAGTAATGTTTTTGCCAGGAAAGAAACGATACGCCGACACAGCTACCTTGCCCCGCACAGCGTGGGCGTGATTGCGGGTTTCGGCCTCATGGGCTATGCACTGGCCGTGCAGGCGCTGCACGCGCGTTTTACCGGTTCGGACTGACGTCCCGGTCAACCCCGGTGCCGGCGTGGTATGCGGCGCGGGCCGGGGCATTGCTCGCGTTTTACGGTTCGGGTCAAACCGGAGCGCGGAGCGCCGCAATGTTTTTTCGGAACAGGTCGAAGAGCGGCGCCGCGCGGCGATCCCGGTTGAAAACGGCCTTGATTGAACAATTTCGGAGGGTTCATGTATTCTACCACGGATTTCAGAAAAGGTCTGAAAATAGAAGTGGACGGCACGCCGTACGAAATAGTCGAATTCCAGCATTTCAAGCCCGGCAAGGGCGGCGCCATGGTGCGGACCAAACTGCGCAATTTTTTGAACGGACGCATCCAGGACATCACCTTCAGGTCCGGCGACAAGGTGGAAAAGCCTGATCTTGAAGTCAGAGAAATGCAGTTCCTCTACAAGGATGCCGGGGAACTTATCTTCATGGACCTCACAAGCTACGAACAGTTGCACGTCGGAGAAGAGGCAACCGGAGGCAAAGCCGGCTATCTCAAAGAAAGCAGCGTGGTGCAGGTATTGCTGTACAAAGGCGCCCCGCTGGACATAGAACTGCCGGCATCCATTGTCTTTGAAGTCACGGACACGGAACCCGGCGTCAAGGGTGATACGGTGTCCAATGTGACCAAGCCCGCAACCCTTGAAACCGGCCTCGTGATTCAGGTGCCCATTTTTGTCAATACCGGAGACAAAGTAAAGGTGGATACACGCTCCGGAGCGTACCTGGGTCGCGAATAGTCATTTGGTTTCAATCCGCACGCATCCCGAGCCGTCCGCCGGATGACTCCGCCCCGACGTATGTGAGCCGGGCCGGGCTTGCCCCTTCCGGAAGGAAACGGGTTGCGGAAGAGTATGTCCGGTTTTGCCGGGCGACAAGCGTAAACTCCCGGAAGGGAGCGATTTCGGACTATAAAGGAATTCCTGCATGAAGGCCGGGGGAGCAAAAAACATTTTGTATGCGGATGACGGCAGGCTGGGACGCGACCTGCTCGGCCTTTTTTCCATCTTTTTTGCTATCCTGCTTATCCTGAGCCTGGCAAGTTTTGACGGCAGGGATCCCTGGCTGAACCACGTAGTCGGCGGTTCTCAGAATATTCGCAATAAAACCGGTCTGTTCGGTGCATATACCGCCGGTTTTCTCTATGATGTTTTCGGCACGGCCGCCTGGGTACTGCCTGTTTTTCTCAGTACGGCCGGCGCCCGCCGCATCCTGAGCGCGGCGCCGTGGCCGTGCCGGCGCTGGTGCGGCTTTATTTTTCCGGCCCTGTGCATAGGCATCGCCGGAGCGGCAGGGGATCTCGGGGATATAGGGCTGTTTGCCCGAGGTGCGCTGCCTGCGGGTTCGGGCAATGTTTCCTCGCACGGCGGAGGGTTGGTCGGCCACATGCTCTATGTGTGGCTGCTGGGGTGGCTGGGGTCCACAGGCACCTTCCTTGTCTGGCTTTTTACGTTGCTTTCGTCCGTGCAGGTGCTTTCCGGCATTTCACTGCCTCTTCTGGCCTATACAGTCTGTGCCGCCCTAAAAAGACGGCTTGCGGCCACTTTGCGCGCGGCTGCGGCACGGCGCGGCGCCGCGCCGGCGGGTGCGGACCGGCAAACGGGCAATACCTCCCCGGGCGGGGTCGAGCCAGCGCTGCGCCATACCGTGGACGGCTCCGCGCTTGCGGCCCGCGCTGCAGCGCCGGCTCGGGAAGACGCCGGATCGCAACGGCCTGCGGCGCCCGCCGGAGATTTTTCCTTCGGCTTGTCTGCGCACGCAGGGTATACGTTGCGGCTGCCCGGCGCCGGATCGAACCCGGAAGACCTGTCCGCCGCGCCCACAGAATACGCAGAGCAGCAAACGCGTCCTGTGGTGCGCGGTTTATCTGTGGAGGAAGCTTCATCCGTGCGGGAAGATGTTTCCGAGTACCGCATTCCGCCCGAGCCGGCCCGCCTCCGCGAAGAGGAGCCCGACGCATACCGGGCACAAGGCCCCGAGATGCCGGAACTCCCTCCGATGCCGGCGCACGGCGCTCTTGAGGATGATGAGGATATCCCTCCTTGGGTATATGATTTTGAACACGGCAGAGTCGGCCTGCCGCCTTTCAGTTCAATCCCTGCAGGCCGCGCGTCCGCATTCGACAGGCAGGCTCACGGCGAGATGCACGACTCCGGGTCTGACCCTGCCGAAGGCGTTCCCGCAGAGGAACGTCCTGTCGCACTTGCCCTGCCGGGCAGCGGCGCGGCGGAAATGTCAAGTATCACTTTTGATTTTCCCGACCGTGACCGCACAGCGGAAGATGCTCCGGATCCCGCTCCGACCGACGGCGTTTCCGCAGCGGAAAGTCCTTGGGAGCGTGAGGAACCGAGCGACGGCAGGGCGGAAATTTCAAGTTTCACTTTCGATTTCCCTGCTCGTACTCACCGAGAAGATGATTTCCGGTCCCTCCCCTCGGCCGACGGCGCTCCCATAGAGGAACGTCCCGGAGAACTTGTCCTGCCGAGCGGCGCCAGATCGGAACCTGCAGATATCATTTTTGATTTCCCCGACCGTGTCCGCAAAGCAGAAGATGCTCCGGACCTCCCGCAGCCGTCGACGCCGCCGCCCCCGCCGGTGAAGAACGAACCGGCAGGCACGGCGCTGTCCCGCCCGGACCTGCGCGGTCCGGAAATACCGCTGCCCCCGCTGGATATTCTGGAAGCCGCCGCTTCGCCGTCCTGCGGCATTCAACGCGACGTGCTGGAGCAGAAAGGCAGAAACCTGATGAACTGCCTGCACGATTTCGGCATTCAAGGCGAGCTTGCCGCCATCACTCCGGGGCCGGTCGTGACCATGTTTGAAATTAAGCCCGCTCCGGGCGTTCGGGTAGCGCGCATCGCCGGCCTGAGCGACGACCTCGCTCTGGCCCTGAAGGCCCCTGCCGTGCGCATACAGGCCCCCGTGCCGGGCACGGACGCCGTGGGCATAGAAATACCCAACGTTGTGCGCGAAACCGTCTGTCTCAAGGAACTGCTGAGTTCCTCGGTTTTCAGGCAATCTCCTTCCCTGTTGACCCTGGCGCTCGGCAAAGACACGGCAGGCAACCCGGTGACGGCCGATCTGGCCTCCATGCCGCATCTTTTGGTGGCGGGCGCTACCGGCGCGGGCAAGAGCGTCGGCATCAATTCCATTATTTTGTCCATCTTATATAAAGCCCGGCCGGACCAGGTCAAACTGTTGCTTGTGGACCCCAAACGGGTGGAAATGTCGATATACGCCGATCTTCCTCACCTTGTGCATCCCGTCGTGACCGAGATGCCGTTGGCAAAAAGCGCCCTGGAGTGGGCCGTCTCGGAAATGGAACGCCGCTACGACTCCATTGCGGGGGCGGGAGTGCGCAATATAACCGATTACAACGCCAGGATCGCCTCTTGGGGTGCAAATCCGCCGCCCGGCATGGAAGATGTGACGCCCATTCCTTTTCTTGTGCTGATCATTGATGAACTGGCCGACCTTATGCTTGTGGCCTCTAAAGAGGTGGAAACCAGCATAGTCAGGCTTGCCCAACTGGCGCGCGCGGCGGGAATTCACCTGATTCTGGCCACGCAGCGCCCGAGCGTGGATGTGGTCACGGGCCTGATCAAGGCCAATTTTCCCTGCCGCATGGCCTTTCAGGTGACTTCCAAGCATGATTCGCGCACCATACTGGATACGGTAGGCGCGGAACATCTGCTGGGCAAGGGCGATATGCTCTTTAAGCCAGCCGGAGGCAAATTCCGCCGTCTGCACGGCGCATTCGTCAGCGACCGCAATGTCAATGCCGTCGTGGACTATTGGAAAGCCTTGCAACGCCCTGACTACTTGATAGATTTTGCGGATTGGGGGCAGGAGGGCTCCGGCCCGGCTTCCGTCGGGGGCGGCGTCATGGATATAAACGCCGAGCCGTTGTACAATGAAGCCGTCGAATTCGTTCGGAGCCAGGGCAAAGCGTCCATTTCGCTCATTCAGCGCAAATTTCGCATCGGTTTCAACAAGGCGGCACGCTATGTGGAGCAGATGGAAGCGGACGGCATCATCGGTCCGGCCGACGGCAGCAAGCCCAGACCGGTCATCAAATAATGGAATAACGATGTTATGATGAAAATTTTATCCTGTGCCGCAATCCTGCTGTTGTTGTCGGGCGGATTCGCCTTTGCCGCGTCGCGGACGGCGGAGCGCCTGCAGCAGCGTTACGCCTCTGTCGACAGTATGCGCGCGGAGTTTACCCAGACCCTGCTGCACAAAGAAAGCGGAGCGCGTGAGCGGCGCGGCGGCGTGTTGAGTTTCAAGAAACCCATGCTCCTGCGCTGGGAAAACCGGCAACCTGCGCCGGAACTGCTGCTGGTCGGCAAAAACGCCGTATGGAATGTATTTCCGGAAGAAAAAACAGCTTTCAAATATGCGCTCGACGCCGCAGGCGGGGCTTCGGACCTTGTGCGCATTATTACCGGCCGGGCGCAACTGAACCGGGATTTCGACCTTGAAGAGGAAGGCAGGGAAGGAGACGCGGCAACACTCAGGCTGTACCCCAAAAAAGCATCGCAGGCGGTGGTCGAGGTGCTGCTCTGGGTGGACCTGAAAACGTTCCTGATCAGAAAATTGCGCGTGTACGACTTTTACGGCAACGAAAACGAGATGGCCTTTACCCGCCAGGAACCCGGCGCGAAACTTCAGGATTCAATCTTTACCTATACGCCGCCGAAGTCGTTTACCGTGGAAGATCACAGCCGCGATCCCGACGCAGTGCCGCAAAAACCTTTGTTTCAATAGTGCTGTAATCTTCTGCGGATTGCAAAACCGAATACGGTATTTTCTCCGGCGCTCCTCACTGCAACCCTTCGGGGGAAACAATCAGCAGGCGGTCCGTCATCACCGCATGCGGCAGGCGATTCAGGGTGCTCATGGCGATCATGCGCCAGCGGTACGCCGCGGCGGGCCTCGGGCAGTATGAAAAACCTATTTCGCCGCTTGTGCTGTTGAATCCGGCGTCCGCAGGCGAGAGTTCGGCGGCCTCATCCGCGACAAAAGGGCAGCCCGGACAATCCGCCGTGCTGTTCAGACCTTCCAGCTCCAGGCGTATGCCGCCGAAGTTCTGAAGAGCGCCGCCGAGTTTGCCGGTAAAGGACGCGCATCTGCCGGCGGGGGCGGCTCCGCTTTCCAGCCAGGTGAAAGAAAGCTCGCCGTCCGCGGCCTGCGGGTATCCTGTTTTTCCGCAGGCGGAAAACAGCAGGGCAAGGACAAGGCATGCAGGCGCAAGAACGGCATACGGAAGCAACCGGGACACGGTTGCCGTATGCGTTGCGGCAACCGGCACGCTTGAGGGCCGTTCAGCCTTGATTCGTATCGTCGTGATGGTCCTCATCCGCCGTTCCTCCCCATAATTTTTTCCATTCGTTGAGCAATGCCAAAGCCTGCATGGGCGTCAGACTGTCCGTGTCGAGATCGCCGAGCAGTGTGGCGACGGGATGTTTGACTTTGACCGGTTCGGCAAATGACGGCGGCGGGTTCGCCCGCCGACGCGGGGCCGTTTCTTCCAGACCGGGCAACATCTGCGGGGCGGCCCGCGCGCCGCTTTTGTCGCCGGAGGATTCGAGGCTTTCCAGTATCGCCCGCGCCCTCTGTACCACAGGGAGCGGGACCCCCGCCAGCCTTGCCACTTCTATGCCGTAGCTGCGGTCCGCGGGACCGGGCACAAGACGGCGCAGGAAAATGATTTCCCCTCCGTATTCCTGTACGGCGATATTCATATTCTGTACGCCGGGAATCCGTCCTTCCAGAGCGGTGAGTTCGTGGTAGTGCGTGGCGAACAGGGTGCGCACGCCCCCCTCCCTGCGTCCGGCCAGATTCTCGACAACGGCCCAAGCCAGGGAAAGTCCGTCGAAGGTGCTGGTGCCGCGCCCTATCTCATCCAGAATAACCAGACTCTTAGGTCCGGCCTGACGCAGTATCCTGGCCGTTTCCATCATTTCCACCATAAAGGTGCTCTGCCCGGCGGCAAGGTTGTCCGAAGCCCCGACCCGTGAGAAGATGCGGTCGCTTATGCCTATCCGGGCTTTAGCCGCCGGCACGTAGCAGCCCATCTGCGCCAGGACGGCAATAACCGCCGTCTGGCGCAGCACGGTGGACTTGCCGGCCATGTTCGGCCCGGTGATGATGAGCATGCGCCGTCGGTCGTCCATGTGCAGGTCGTTGGCGATAAAACCTGCCGGTCCGCAGGCGGCCTCGACCACGGGGTGCCGTCCCTGTTTTATGACGATATCCGTCCCGTTGTGCAGTTCCGGGCGCGTCCAGTTGCGTTTGTGCGCGCACTCGGCCGCGCTCTGCCAAAAGTCGAGGGCGGCCGCGGCTTCCGCCGCGAAAAGAATGCGTGGGTGCATCTCCGCCACCTGTCGGCGTAATTCCTGAAACAGCGAGTACTCCAGCTTTTTCCCCCGCTCGTCGGCGCCGGTGATTTTTTCTTCCAGTTCCTTAAGCTCCGGGGTGACATAGCGTTCGGCGTTGGCAACCGTTTGCCGGCGTGTGAAATGTGCCGGTATGGTCTTTCCGTCGGCTTTGCCCAGTTCAAAATAATACCCGAAGACGCGGTTGAAGCCCAGTTTGAGCTTGGGCAGGGCATTCGCGGCCTGCTCTCTGCTCAAAAGAGCCTTGAGCATATTTTCGCCGTGGTTCAGAAGTTCCAGGATTTCGTCAAGTTCCGCATTGTACCCGACATTGAAAATGCCTCCTTCCGTCAGGGTAAGGGGAGGCGGGTCACGCAGGGCGCCTTCAAGTTTTCCGGCCAGATCGGCAAGGCTGTCCCAATTGCGGTACAGCTCGGCCAACCGTGAGGGCAGGGCGCTCATGTCCGCGCGCTCCTTCCCCGGCGGAGGCGTTTCCAGCGCGCGGCGCACCGCGGTGAGCCCGGCAAGACTTTTGCCGAGGGCAGCCGTGTCTCTGGGGCTCGCCCTCCCCAAGATCACCCGTGTGCTCAGGCGCTCCAGGTCGTAAACAGACTCCAGCGCGGCCCGCAGGGCCATGCGGGTATGCCCGCGCTCAAAGAAAAATTCGACGGCGTCCGCGCTCTGTTTGATGCGTTCGGCATCCCGCCGGGGCCGGCGCAGACGTTCTTCCAGCAGCCTGCCGCCCATGGGCGTAAGCGTTTCATCCAGCACGCGGAGCAGGGTGCCCGGCCCCTTCTTGCCGTCCAGTTTGCGGAATATTTCCAGGTTCCGCTCTGTTACCTCGTCGATGATCAGGTGTTTCCCCAAGTTGACGGGCACGAAAGCTTTGAGGTGGGGCAATTCCTGTTTTTGCGTGCGCATAATGTAGGACAGCAAGGCTCCGCAGGCGCGCGCCAGTTCTTCTTTGCCGTTCAGGCCGACAGATCCGAGGTCCTTGATGCCTTGCGCCTCGAAAATACGTTTTTCCGCACTGTTCAGGTCAAAATACGCGCGCACCGGCACCCTGACCGGGACAATCTCCGCCGGCAGGGATTTGACGGGAATATCGGCCTTGTCGTCGGGGAGATCGGGAATCAACAGTTCGCGCGGCTGCATTTTCAGCACCCACTGCATAAGTTCGTCACGGTTTTTGCTGTACAAACCGGACCATTCGCCCGTCGAATAGTCCAGCCAGGCAAAGCCGCCCGCGGATTTGTCCGCGTCCCGGTACAGCGCGCCCAGATAATTGTGCCCCTTTGCCTCCAGCCCTGCTTCGTCGATGATCGTGCCGGGGGTGAGAATTCTGGACACGGTCCGCTCAACCAGCCCTTTGGAGCTTTTGGGGTCGCCTGCCTGATCGCATATCGCGACGTTGAAACCTTGCTCTATGAGCTTGCGCGCATAGGAGAGATAGGCATGATGGGGAACGCCGCACATGGGGACGGGAAATTCGGCATTGGGGTTGCGGCTGGTAAGGGTTATCTGCAAGGCCTTGGCCGCAATCACGGCATCGTCGAAAAACAGTTCGTAAAAATCACCCATACGGTAAAAGAGCAGGGCGTTCTCGCAGCGGCGTTTTATCTCCAGATATTGCGCAAACATGGGCGTCAGCCGTTCCGTCGGGATTTCCGGAGCAGGGTGAAGAGGAGGGAAGAACTGCGTAGATTCCATCATGACAGGGGGTTCCGGGTCCGGGTAGGAGAGAAGGATCGTGCGGCTTTCATCATTCAGCGCAAAAAAATGCCGGCGCCCGGCGTCGAGCCGGGCAGGCAACATCGCGCCGTGGGCGCGTTTTCAGAAAAAACATGCCGGACTGCTGACCGGGCAGACGGACATCGTCGAGGCGCGGACACAGTGCTTCTGCGCCGTTGAGCGCAGAAGCAGGCGCAAATCGGTAAAAAACGGACGGCGCCGAGGAGCGGAGGAAGCGCTTTCAGGCGCTGCCGGCTGTTTCCGGGGCCTCGCCGACTGCCGGAACGGCTTTGACTTCTTTGGCCAGTTCGGCGCGCAGGCGGTTGACTTCCTTTTCCAGCGTGCGGACCGCGCGCTTGCTGCCCATGAGCGTACAGCCCAGGCGCAGGCGGTCGATAAAGAGCATGAGAACGGCAAAGAGCATGCCTAAGCCGAAGGCGGCAAGCACCACAAAGTAGAACGGAATAGCCTGCCCCTGCCAACTCAGGCCCTTATAGTACAGGTCGAATTTCAGTTGCAGATCTGTTCCGAGGGCCGCGCTGTTCTGCACGAAAAAAATCAGCCCGGTGACGAAAATAACCAGCAGCAGCAAAACTTTGATAAAGCGCATGTGCTTCCTCCCATGTGTGCGGCGCACACGGCGCCGTCAGGCAAAATACTTTTTCAGTGCGCAGTATGTGCTGTGAAGATGCTCGGGTATAACGCGCACCTCGTCCATGACCGCCATAAACGATGAATCGCCGTTCCATCTGGGAACCAAGTGAAAATGCAGGTGTTCACGTATGCCGGCGCCTGCCGCTTCACCCAGGTTGAGCCCGATGTTGATGCCGTGCGGAGAAAAATGCTCTTCCAGAATTCCAGCGCACCGCTGCAAAAGCGCCATAGCTTCGCCCGCCTCATCCGCATCCAGGTCACGGATATGCATCACATGCCGGTAGGGCGCGATCAGCAGGTGTCCGTTGTTGTACGGATACTTGTTCATGACTACAAAGTTCCGCATCCCGCGATGGAGTATCAGCCGTTCCTCGTCTTCCTCCTTGTGCTCCGGCAAACAAAATACGCAGGCATCGGCTTTCGGCCCCAAAATATATTGAATGCGCCACGGGCACCAAAGCTGCTTCATCGCAATCCCTTTATTCCACCATAGCCGTGCCGGATAGTTCCACCCAAGACGCAGTAACAAACGGGAACAACGTGTTCACAGCGTCCTCCTCATCAGCGTCGACCGCCCGGTCTCCGGCTCCCGACTTGCCTGTCGACCGGCTTTCCGGTCCGCGTCCCTTCCGACGCGGCTCTGAGCATCCTTATGTCTTTGCGACGTAGCCCTAAGCCTTTGTGCCTTTTTCGTGCCCTTGCACGGCTCAGGCAGCATACGCCGGAAAAGGCGCTATGGCAATACGTAAATGCAGAAATGCGGCGGCAATCAGCAGTTGTGTCGTCCGCATTCCGATGTCTGCCCGCACAAAATGTCCAGTCCGTGACCGATTTCGTCGATGACGCTCAGCAGGCATTCGCGCACGGCCGCGGGGCTGCCGGGCAGGTTGACGATCAGGGAACCGCCGCGGATGCCGGCCGTTGCCCGGCTCAGTACGGCCCGGCGTGTTTTTTCGAAGCTTACGGCCCGCATGACTTCAGGAATGCCGGGACAAAGGCGTTCGATCGCGTCCAGCGTGGCTTCGGGTGTAACATCGCGGGGGGAAAAGCCCGTTCCGCCCGTCGTCAGAATAAGTTCCGCCTTTTTTTCATCCGCAAGCCGTTTCAGTTCATCGGCAATACGCCTCCGTTCGTCGGGGAGAATCGCGTAATGCACGGTTTCGTAGCCTTTGCTTTTGAGGATTGTCACAGCTTCCGGGCCGGAAGCGTCTTCACGTCCGCCGGCGAATCCCGAGTCGCTTATGGTCAGAACCGCCGCCCTGTACATGCCTTATGCTCCTTCGAGGACGCGTATATCATCGCCGACGCCGACCGTACCGCCCCGCAGCACCGCGGCAAACACGCCCTGAGTGGGCATGATACACTCGCCCATAGTCTGAAAAATCCGGCAGGGTCTGCTGCATTGTTTGCCGATTTGCGTAATTTCAAGCAGGGCGTCGGCGCAGGACAGGCGCGTTCCCACCGGCAATCCGGCAAAGTCGATGCCGGAAGCGACGATATTTTCACCAAAGCACCCGTAGGTGACCGGCGCGCCCTCGGCGCGGAACTTTTCAATTTGTTCATACGACAGCAGGCTGACCTGGCGCAGACCCGCTCCCGCATGGGCGTCCCCGTCCAGACCGTGGTTTACGACCAGCGTTGCCGAATACACGTTTGTTTTGGGCATGCCTTTTTTGCCGCTTATGCAGACCGCCTTGATTTCAGCCACAGCGTATCCCTTATATTCGGTTTGAGAACAGGCACTGTACGTTTGCCGGCGGAGCCGTATCCCGACGGCGGACCTCAGCCGCCGATGCCGTGCATCAAAAAGCGTTGTCCGGATTTTTCCGGCGCAATGTCACCGAACGTGTGCGCCTGCGGTTTTTCCCCGACCGCCTTGCGCAGGGCCGCGATGATTGCCGCATCGCTTGCGCCGCCGCGCAAAAGAGGCTTGAGTTCCACACCGACGTCGCGGTGCAGGCAGCTTTTCAGGAAGCCCCCGGAGGTCAGGCGCATCCTGTTGCATCGCGGGCAGAACATGTTGCTGACGGCGGAAATGAAGCCTACGCTCCCGGCGTAGCCGGGTACGCGGAAGTAGTCCGCCGGGCCGTTCCCCGCAACATCGTCCACTGCCGACAGCGGGCCGAAGTCCCGTTCAATCGCGGCACATATCTCGTGCGGCGGAACGCCTGTGCAGGTCGAGCCGAGACCGACCGGCATAAGTTCGATAAAGCGCAGATGGTAGCCGTTCTCCAAGGCGAAACGCGTCAGATCCGGCAAATCGCCGTCATTGTAGTTTCGTAACGGCACAACATTGATCTTGACTGTTATCCCGGCCTTCGCGGCGGCGGCCATAACCGGCAATATCGGCCCGGGTCCGGCCCGCGTTCTGCTCACGGCGGCGTAATGTTCGGGGTCCAGGGAATTCAGACTGAAATTGATGCCGCTTACGCCTATGTCGGCCAGTTCTTCCACATACGGGGCAAGCAGGGTTCCGTTGCTGGTCAGGGTAACCCGGTCGACGCCGGGCACGCGTTTCAGCCGGCGGATAAAAGCGACCGCGCCTTTGCGGCACAAGGGTTCGCCCCCGGTAATCTTGAAGCGGTATATGCCCAGGCCGCTCATGATCCGGCACAGGCGCAGCAGTTCCTCGTAGGTCGGCAGTTCCTTGTGCGGCATATACGGCGCTCCTTCCGGGGGCATACAGTATACGCAACGGAAGTTGCAGCGGTCCGTGAGCGACAGGCGCAGGTAGTTGATTGTGCGCCCGTAAGCGTCAATCAACCCTGTTTCCGCGGGCGGCGACTCGTTGTCACGGTCGGGGTCGGGTGTAGTCACCGCTTTTGCCGCCTGTTTTCCGCAAAAGCCGTACTCCGGATATTTCCATGCCTTTATCCGCGGCTTTGCACATGTCGTATATGGTGAGCAGGGCAACCGAAACGCCGGTGAGCGCTTCCATTTCCACACCGGTTTGTCCTGTCGCCCTGACGCTGCATCGGACGCGTATGCCCGCGTCTTCGGGAAACAGTTCCACCTTGCAGCCGGCAACAGACAGGGGATGGCACAGGGGAATAAGGTCCGCAGTACGCTTCAATGCGCTGATCCCGGCCAGTTGCGCCGTTGTCGACACATTGCCTTTGGCGCAGGAATCTTCCTTCATCTGCCGCAGGGCGGTCGCGGACATGGCGATGAAACCCTCGGCCTCGGCCGTGCGGTGCGTGATCTGCTTGTCTCCGACATCCACCATCATCACGTTGCCTTGGGCGTCCACATGGTTCGACATCGGTGCTCTCCTACTGTAGGGGACTGCGGTGAGTCCCCGGCAAATCGCCGGGTAGGTCCCCGGCGGGACGCCTGCGCCGCAACGCGGAAGCCGGGTCGGATGATAAGAGAGTAAGCCTTCCGCCTTCAACGCGCAATACTTTTTAGAGCGGATTGATATTGAAAATTTCCATCCGCTCTGCGCGGAGTTGCCTGCAAATCCTTGCAGCGGGATTGCCGCGGGGCGAACTTGCTTCGCCGTGTTATCGCGCTGTGCCTACGGGAGAAAAACGGGCACCGTTGACAGGGAAACAAGAGATAAACCTGCACACCTCCCTCTGGAGAAAGGACGGGTAAGGACCGGCGCAGTTGACAAGCCCTTGCAAAAAGAGCAGATTTTTGCTTGCTGCCGGCGGCGGCCGAGGCGGTTTTACAAAAAAAACAGCCGCAACGCCGGGGAGAGGAGAACATTATGCAGATAGAGTACCGACTATTGCCGAAACATGAACGAAAAAGCCCCCCGCCGCAAGGCACTGTTCTCTCTTTCGGCATGCTGAGAACTAATCATATGTTTGTGATGGAGTATGCCGACGGCACTTGGCAGAACGCCCGCATCGTCCCTTACGCTCCCTTTTCCCTGATGCCGGGCTCCATGTGTTTTCATTATGGTCAGTGTTTTTTTGAAGGCGTCAAAGCCTTCAAGCACGATGACGGTGAAATTTATATCTTCCGGCCGGATCAAAACGCGACGCGCATGAATCATTCCGCCGAGGTGCTGTGCATGCCCTCCGTCCCGGTTGAAGTGCAACTCGACGCCGTCCATCGTCTGGTTGACGTGGAAAGGGACTGGTGTCCGTCGGAGCCGCAGTCTTCACTGTACATCAGGCCTTTTATGTTCGCTACGCAGGATTCTTTGGGTGTCAAGCCCAGTGCGACGTTGATCTATTGCATTATACTCTCCCCGAGCGGCGCGTATTACAAGGGCGGCTTCAACCATGCCGTGCGGCTGCTCATTACGAAAAAATATCATCGCGCTGTCTCCGGCGGCACCGGGTCGGCCAAGGCCGCAGGCAACTACGCCGCCTCCATACGGCCGCAGATTTACGCGCAGAGTTTCGGCGTGGATCAGGTGCTTTACCTCAGCGCGGACAACACCTGCATTGAAGAAGTCGGCACTATGAATCACTATCATGTGCTGAAGGACGGCACCTTTGTCATTCCCGAGTTCAGCGACTCCATACTCCGCGCCGTAACTTCGGTGTCGGTGCTGGAACTGGCCGCGGCAGGCAGCATCAAGGCGCGCCAGGAAGTGGTGTGCCTTGATGCGTTTATTGACGGCATACGCTCCGGAGAAATCATCGAAGCCGGCGGGTTCGGGACGGCCGCCGTCGTCAGCCCGGTGGGAGGCTATGTTTTTGAAGACGGCACGGAATTGGTTGTCGGCGACGGAGGGATAGGCGGACACTCACGCAGGCTGTATGAAATGTATACGGCGATTCAGACCGGCAAAGCCCCGGCGCCGCAAGGGTGGTTGAGCAAGGTTCCCCGTTATTGAAGGGGAAGGTGCCGCCCCGAAGCGGGAGCGGCCGGACGGGCACGGGCCCCCGCCCGGCCGCGTGTTCAACGGAGCAGGGCGGAAATGCTTTTGAATGCCGGATCGGTTGCGCTTTCAAGCAGCTCAAAAAGTATCTGCTCACAGGTGACGATCAAGGCGCCTTCGCGTGCCGCCCGTTTCAAGGCCGCTTTTTTGTCGTATGTTCTGCGCGACCCGATGCAGTCCGCCGTGAACAGGACGCCGTAGCCGTTTGCCAGCAGGTCCGTCGCCGTCTGTAAAACGCAGACGTGCGCCTCAACTCCGCAAAGAATGACGTTTTTGCGGTTCACTGATTGCAGCGCGTTGCGGAATCCTTCGCTGCCCCAGCAACTGAAGGTCATTTTTTCGCAGGGCAGGGCATCGCCCGTCACCTCTTTGATCTCCGGCACCGTGTCGCCGAGCCCTTTGGGGTACTGCCGGCTGATGATGACGGGAATCTTCAGTTCCTTAAGGCCGGCCAGCAGTATCCGCGAGGAACGAAGCAGTTCCGCGGGCTCGTGGATGGCCGGTATGAGCCGTTCCTGGTAATCAATTGCGACGGCTGCGACGGTATCGGCGTGAATGCGCATGGTTTCAACTCCTTGATGTGTTGTCTGTACATGATTTGCGGCAGAGAGACAAGGTCTCGAGTCCGGCCCTTGTCGGCAATCCTCTTTGCTTTGAACCTGTGAGCGAGCCGTGAAAATTTTCTATTACCTGAGTTCCTATATCAGCCATCTCACGGCCGGTTTGGAGTACCTAGAGTGTATCCGCGCCTTGGGACACGACGTGCGCGACAATCTGGCGGACGGGGTGGACCCGCCTGCGCCGCTTCGCGCGTTGCCCGAAGACTTGTGTCGTTTTGCGCTGAGCGCCGATGCGGTAATCCTGCATGACGACCCGCTCAACTTTGAAAGTATTTTCGCCGTATTGCCCTTTTTGGAAAAAAAACGGTGTATTGCCTACGTTCCCTGGGAAAACGAACTGTTCAGCCCGCTGTTTATACCGCCTCTGCAACGGGTGGGCGAGGTCTGGACCTGTTCCGACTTCAGCCTGGCCGCCGTCGCTCCCCATGTGCGCGTCTGTTCGCTTTTGCCGCATTTGGTGCGGAGGGTGGGCAATCCCGACCTGCCGTGGTACCGGGAGTGGCTGCGCGAACGCGGAGCGCAGGACGACTGTATTTTTCTTTCCGTGCTGGATGCCGTCAACCCGCGCAAAAATCTGCGCGGACTGCTTACGGCCTTCGGTATGTTGCGCGGGCGCACGCGTAAGCCTGTACGCCTGCTTATCAAGCAATATCGCTTGAACATGGGTGTGGCGGAAGCGGCGGGGGTTTTGAATTTGCCGGAAACGCTGCCGGCCGAGCGCATGGCGGCGTTGTATGCCGGTTGCGGAGCGTATGTGAGCGCCCACCATACCGAAGGTTGGGGTTTGGGATTGTCTTCCGCCATGGCCTATGGAAAACCGGCCATAGCCACGGCGTATTCCGGCAATATGCAGTTTATGAACGAGCGGAACAGCATACTGATACCGTACGTCACGGCTCCGGTGTCGGAGGAGATGATTGCGCGCATTCCGCTGTTCACGGCCGAGATGCGCTGGGCGGAGCCGGATACGGCCGCCCTTGTCGAGGCCATGCGCAAAGCGGCGGAAGGGCGTTTGCCGCCGGATTTGCCCGCGCGTGCCGCTGAGATCACGCGCACCTACGGACCGGAACGCATCCGTGCCCGTCTGCGGGAACTCTTGGCTGCGCGGCCGTAGCGCAGCAACACCCGGCGGTCGGATACGGTCAATCGTCCGGCTGTCGGTTCCCATGTCGGAGCGTGCCTGTGTCACGGTCCACAACCAAAAGGGATTCTTGACATATGCGGCGAGTCCGTATACCGTCTTTCCCATGTCGGACGCCTGACCGTTCCGGCAATGCCGACGGAGCGGGAATAGTTCAACGGTAGAGCGCAAGCTTCCCAAGCTTGAAGTTGCGGGTTCGAATCCCGTTTCCCGCTCCAGATTTCAAAACAGCCGATTGCGATACAGCCGGAACCAGCTTTCCCGGCAAGGGGATGTGAAAAACAGGCTGCACCGGACCCGGTTGAAAAATCCAAAGACCGCCTATCTTCTTGGGGATACTTACGCAAATGCGTCATCGTCCCTGAAGAATACAATGTACCGTCGTATCTCACCCACAATAAACGCGGAAAAATTTTTTCGTTTGAACTCACGGTCGTCCGGGCGACGTCTCAACATTGTGCGGTTTGTCTGCCGGAACAGTACGGCATATGGGAAAAATCCGCCCGAAAGGGTCACCATGAAAAAAGGATCTCACGCAGATGATGACCATAGGATGCCATCTGTCCGTCGCAAAAGGTTTTTCGGCAATGGGCAAGACCGCTCTTGCCATAGGGGCGAATACATTCCAGTTCTTT
>JAITEY010000118.1 GCA_031281815.1 Desulfovibrio sp.
AGCGCAGCCTGCTCATCGCCGTAAAGCAGGCGCAGCAAGGTGCTTTTGCCCGAGCCGTTGGGGCCGGAAAGCAGCCACTGTTCGCCCGGCAGCACCGTCCAGTGCAGGTCGTGCAACACCTTACAGCCTTCAATGAACACGTTGACATGTTCCAGACGCAGCAACGGCGTCCGGCGGTCTGTCGCCCCGGCGGAAGGATCGGAAGGAGCGTTGCGGGGAGCCTCCGGGTCGGGGCAAGAGATATGGAAAGTGTTCGGGGCGGCAGGCGGCGTATTGTCCTCCCGCCCGACCGGCGCGCAAGACTCCGCGTGGCTGAAGCAGGTCGCGTCCGCGCCGGCCGGGCGGCGCGTGACGCGCCCGTTCCGCAGCAGCAGCATCTCCCGCATGAATGGGGGGATATCTTCGTTTCTGTGGGCGCTTGCGATGAGCGTGCAGCGTGCGGCGGCGAGTTCCAGGCCGCGCGCAGCAGTGCGGCGCGCTTCCGCGTCCAGGCCGTCGAAAGGTTCATCCAGAAGGAGCAGCCGGGGGCGACCCATCAGCGCCCGCAAGATAAGGCAGAGCCGAAGCTTGCCCCGGCTCATGGCGGGCAGCCGCAGGGACAGGATATCCGTTGCGCCTGCGGCTTCGGCCAGTTCCGAAGCGCGCTCGTCGTGCCCGGCCGAGGCCGCGCCGTAAAGCGTCGGTGCGTTGTCCAGCCCGGAGAGCATGATCTCCCGGCCTGTTACCGGCGCGCCCAGCCTGACCAGCCGGCGCTGTTGCGCTGGCGAAACCAGGCGGGCGTATTCGCGCGCCGTCAGCGGTGAAGGGGCGGCAACTCCTTCAAAATACCAGTAGATTTTTCCCGGCCGCGCGCGCTCCGGCAGGTCCTGCGCCGGTCGCAGGTCGCCGTGCAGCAGGGAGAGCAAAGTGGATTTTCCGGAACCGTTTGCCCCGACCAGAGCCAGATGTTCCCCAAAACGCAGATCCAGTGAAAGGTCGATAAAGACGAGGTTGCGGCGGAAGCCGGCATACACCCTTTCCAGACGGACCATAAGCGACGCGGTCACGTTGTCCGCCGGGGGAATCGGCTCGCGGAAGACGCCGGCAGTAAAGTGGAGCGGTTGCGCATCGGTGTATGTGAGATGAAATGACTATGTATCCGTGTAGGTAAAGTGGAGCGGTTGTGCATCGGTGTGTGGAGTGAAATGACTGTGCATCTGTGTAGGTATAGTGGGACGGTTGCGCTTCGGCGTGTGTTTTATAAAACGGCAACGCGTCAGGGCGCGTGAACGCTGAACGGCATACGGCGCGCGTCTCCGCCGCGTATCGGGATACAACTGTATGTGTAGCCGAAGGAGGCGGCATAGCGGGCCAGTTCCGCAAAAGCAAAGGCCGGCGTGTCGACGCAGTGGGCATCGGAGGCGAACGCTATGCGCAGGCCGAGTTCCGCCGCTACAGCCATGATGCGCGGGCCGGGGTAGATCTCTCTGCACGGTTTGCGCAGACCCGCCGACGACACTTCGAGCAGCATACCGGCATCGCGCACGGCGGTCAGGGCGCGGCGCAGCAGGGGCGCCGCATCGGCCGTATCCAGCCAGAGATTGAAATCCTCTATAGTGAAAATCTTGACGAGGTCCGGGTGAGCAACGATATGGAACAACCCGCTTTCGCACATGGCGGTCATATCGTCGTAGTAACGGGCATAGGCGCTGAAGCGTTCCTGCCGGGAAAGGCGCTCCCAGTCCGCCTTGTCGGCATCGAAGCCCCAGGCGCCTTGAAAATGCAGACCGCCGACGACGTAATCAAAGTCCCGGCCGTCCAGAAAATCGCGCGTGTACGCTTCGCGACCGCGTATGTAGTCCGCCTCGATGCCCAGCAGCACCTCAACGCCCTGCGCTGCGCCGCGCCGGGCAATTTCCCGCACTTCACGCAGATAGTCGGGTAGTCCGCGCGCAAGTTTTTCCCGGTAATCGGACGGATAGACAAAGCCGTCCGGCCGCGGGGAATGCTCGGAAAAACCTATAACCGCAAGCCCCCTGGAGCGCGCCGCCTGATACATGCTCTCCACATCGGCAGTGCCGTGCGAATGGCTCGTATGCATGTGCAGGTCGACGACAACGGGAGATATATTGAGATCTCCCCGCCCGGAAACTGTGCCTCTGTTCATGGTAAAGGAATTTCTGATGGGTGCTTCGCTGCGCGTTACAACTTTGGATTGTTCAGTACCCGATGCAACGCCTCACGGACGGCTTCGTCCACGGCGTTTTTGCGCACGGGTTCGCGCAGCACGATGCTGCCGCTCTGGGTGTAGCGCGGCGGCAGCAGGTTCAGAGCCATGGCGTAGATATCCCGGATCATGTCGCCGTCGGGATCGGCCAATGCCTGAATCTCCTTGTTTGCCGCCATGCTTTTCAGCACGCGCCGCTCGTTGCGGTTGCGCACGGTATACAAATCCGTACCCGAGAATAGGTAGTCTTCACGCTTCATAGTTGTTTCAATTCCCACGCGGCGTCGTCCGCCGGGTACATCCTCTCCGGCGGACGGGAGCCGGGCGGGTTGTTTTTTTGAGCAAGCTCCGGTCAGCAATGTCTTTGCGGATTGCGACAGGGATATCGGCGGACCTTGCCTCACCTGTTTTGTAACGTGTGACGGCAAGGGCATTGCCGGGTCCCGCCCAGTCGGCTCCGTTTCGGACCGCAGCAGCATTATTGCCGGATTTTTGCCCGTCTGTTCTGTACATAGGCATCCCGGACGGACGCATACTGATCGACCGCTCCCAGCTTGAGTTGATCATACATATCGAGAACCTGGTCCAGATTGTTGACGATTTCGAGCGCCGACAGGCCCACGCCGAGTTGCCAGGGATCGTCGATCCAGGTGGTGGGGCTGAGCAGGTAGTCGCCGCCCAGGCCGACGGTGTCGCGCAACGTCTTGGGCCCCAGCAACGGCCAGACGATGTACAGCCCTTCGCCTACTCCCCATACACCCAAGGTCTGCCCGGTATCCTCGTCGCCGACGGGCACGACCGCCTCCATGGTTCCGGCAGGGTTGAACAGGCCGCCGAGGCCGGCTGTGGTGTTGAAGATGAAGCGCGACATTTCCACTCCGGCCGCCAGCGGCTTGCCCTGGAGCAGGTTGTTCGCGAAACGCACCGGGAAGTTCAGGTTGTAGAAGAAGTTGGAAATGCCCTTGCGCACGAATTCCGGTGTGACGAAAGTATAGCCCGCGGACAGGGGCCGGGCCGCATGCTCCAGAATCAGGTCGTTGACCACGAAAAGAACGCGGTTCACAGGCTCCAGAGGGTCGGCGATGATTCGCCCGACCTGGTCCGCATAGGCGTCGTCTTCGTCCAGGGAAGGCAGATGCCCGCTGCCGGCCGTGCGCCCGCCGTCCCCGGACGTCTCGTAGGTGTCCTGATCGGGCGCCAGCAGTTTCGCGCCGAAGGGAAACTCCGCCGCGCAGGCGTCCGGGCCGGCAGCGGGCAACAGAAGGAGCAGAGTTGCGGCGACAACGATTTTGAACATCGGCATCAGCTCCCGGTTTTTCCCGCTGCGATTTCTTCGGTCTTTTGCCGGATCATGCGGATCAGCGTGTCGACGTCATCTTTATCAAGAATCGACTGAAACTGCGAACGATAATTCTGCACCAGGCTGACGCCTTCAATGATGACGTCGTATACAAGCCAGCGGTCGGCCTTCAGCATGCGGTAGGCCACGGGGACGGATTTCCCCTCGCTTTCCACCACGGTCTGTATTTCCACCTTGTCGCCCTTGGTGCTCGCCGTTTCCCCGGTGTAGGTAATCTTTTCCCCGTCGTAGCCGTCCATGCTGTTCAGGTAACGCGCCCGCAACAGACCTTCAAAAGCAGTCCTGAACTGTGTTTTCTGTTCCGGCGTAAAGCTTTTCCATTTCGGGCCTACCGTGCGCATGGAAAGCTCGTCGAAGCTGAAGAGCTGTTTGATGATTTTCTCAATATTGGCCAGCACGGCGGGGCGGGTAGCCGGGTCGCGCATCGCGGGTTTTTTCAGTTCCGTCAGCACCTGGTTGATTGTATTTTCCAGAGCGTCGCGCGCTTCGGAGGCGGCAACTGGGGCGGCAAAGGCTGTCAGGCAGGCCAGACACAGCACCGCAGCGGCTATGATTGTGAAACGGGGCATCATTTTACACCTCCGAAGACATACTTGCTTATCAGGGATTCGAGGTCCACCGCAGATTCGGTCTCCGTCACCTCGCCGCCGGGCTGCAGCACGGCGGAAGAGCCGCCGGGCGAGATGCTGACGAATTTGTCGCCTATCAGTCCGCTGGTTTTTACGGAAGCTATGGAATCGTCGCTCAGTTCAATGCCCTTGTCCATCAACATCGTGACCGAAGCCCCGTAGTTTTTGTTCAGGCTGATCCCGGCAACCCTGCCGACGCGCACGCCCGCGATTTCAACGGCTGCGCCGGGTTTGAGCCCGGCGACGGAACTGAAGCCGGCGGTCAGCGTGTAGCCGTCGTTGCCGAACACTTCCATTTTTCCGAGTTTTACAGTCATGTAGGCCAGACAGAGCAGACCGACGAACATGAACAGACCGACTGAAAATTCCCGCGAGTATTTTTTCACCGACGTTTTCTCCTCGCAATGTTTCAATGTTCGGCCTTGCGCCTGCTCAGGCCGAGGGTTCGGGGCAGCGCCCCGGCCGCCGGAGGGATACAAAATCAAGGTGAATCTGCTCTAAGAAGTTGTTCATACATAACATTTACAAACAGCTCCCTATCCTGCGTGAGATTATCGATATCCTACAGCATAAATATCAAGATAATCAATGAACAACTCCTAAAAGCCGAGGGCATCATGCATCAGCCTGCGTGTTTCTTCAGCCAGTTGCAGGCGCGGGTCGTCGGCCTGCCCGGTTTGCGGGGGCGAACGGTCCATAAAGCTGCGCAGGTAGGTATCCTCCGCGTTTTCCAGCCCTTCCGGGCTGCCCGCATAGGCGATGCCGCCGTTGTGCAGGACAACCACGGTGTCCGCGATGTTTTTGACCGAGGCCATGTCGTGGCTGACCGACACGATGGTCATGTTCGGAAAACGCGTTTTCATGTCCAGCAACAGTTCGTCCATCTGCGCCGCGCTGATGGGGTCAAGGCCGGAGGTCGGCTCATCGCAGAGCAGCAGGGGAGGATCCGTGACTAGGGCGCGGGCCAGGCCGGCGCGTTTTTTCATGCCGCCGGACAACTCCGAGGGATAGTAGTCGGCAAAATCGGCCAGTCCCACCAGAGCCAGCTTGTGCAGGACGATTTCCCGGACCGTTGCCGGGGGGAGCTTTGTATGTTCGGTGAGCGGCAACGCCGTGTTTTCCGCCACTGTAAGCTGTCCGAGCAACGCGCCGTCCTGAAAAAGCACACCCATGCGCCTGCGCGCCGCGCGCAACGCCTTGTCCGGAAGAGAGAAAAGGTCGTTGCCGCCGAGCAGTATCCGCCCGCGCAGGGGTTTTGCCAGCCCTATGATATGGCGCAGCATGGTGGTCTTGCCCCCGCCGGAACCGCCGAGGACCGCGCTGATGCGCCCGCCGGGAAGGACTACGGAAATGTCGTCCAATATGACGGTATCGCCGTACCCCATGCCGACGTTTTGAAATTCGATGTCCCAGAGCCGTTCCATGACCTACAACAGGAAAGAGGTGAGTATATAGTCGGCCGCAAGCAACAGGATGCAGGAAAGCACCACCGCCGACGTCGTGGCGTTGCCGACGGCCTCGGCGCCCATGCCGTCCTTGCGCATGTGGGCGAAATAGCCTTTGCAGCAGCATACTGCAACGACGATCAGGGCAAAGACCAGGGATTTGCCCAGGCAACCGCTCACGTCCGCCCAGCGCACGCTGCTCCCTATGCGGGAAAAGTACACGCCTCCGCTCATGCCCAGCATGAGCACCCCGGTGGCATAGCCGCCGAGTATGCCGACTGTGCTGAAAATCGAGGTCAGAAGGGGAAAGGTAATCAGCGAGGCCGTTATGCGCGGGGCGACAAGGTAGGCCATGGGGTCGATGTCCATGACTTCCAGGGCGTCTATTTGGTCGCCGATGCGCATGACGCCGATTTCCGCGGCCATGGCCGAGCCGGCCCGGCCTGTGACCATGATGGCCGTCAACACCGGCGCAAGCTCGCGGACAAGGCTCAGGGCAACGGCCGAACCGAGAAAGCCTTCCGCGCCGAACATGCTCAAGGTGTAGTAACCCTGCAATCCCAGCACCATGCCCGTGAAAAGGCCGATGAAAACAATAAGGAACATGGAGCCGGCCCCGATAACGCGCACCTGGCGCAGTATTTTGGGTATCTGTGTGCGGGAACTGAACATGCGCATAATGCCCCGCGCCAGAAATATGCCCATGGCTCCCGTTTCGCACAGGAACAGCACACCCGGCCGGCCGAGAGCGCGCAAAAGGGCAGCGGCGGAATTCGGCAAAGGCGCGTTCGTGTTGTCCGGCATGGCATCCCTTTACATGCTTTGCGCGCTCTCGCCGCTGTGCATGCTTTCACCGCTTATCGGCAATGTCGTAAATTTCCTAAGGCGCAAAAGTAAATAAGTCAATCCTGCTGCGTTCTTCAAGCAAATGTTCCAACCGGTCCATAAAGTCGTCCAGACCGCAAGCGACGCCGGGCGGAGGATTGAATCCGGCGGGCGCCGGTTTGCCGAGCAGGAGCATGATGCGCCGCGCCAGTTCCTCCACGTCGGAGGGGTCCTCCAGTACGGCCTCCCCGTCCAGAAAAAAGGCGGCGCCGTCGGCGGAACTGCTCAGGGTCCGGCATCCCGAGGCCAGAGCTTCGAGTACGGCATTGGAGCAGGCGTCGGAAAAGGTCGGGAGGGCAAAAAGATCCAGTGCCTGATAGAACGCGGGCATATTTTCCGTTTTCCCCATAAAGACGACGCGCCGCTCAATCCCCAGAGAACGGGCCGGATTCAGGTAGGCGGCCGCTTTTCTGCCGCCCGCCGCCAGGAGCAGGACGTTATCCGGCAGCAGAGCCGTTGCCTGAATCAGCCTGTCCAGGCCTTTAAGCCGAAAATTGGTGGACGCGGTGCCGATCAGGATGAGGTTGTCGGGATCACTTGCAAAGTGCGGAGCGTGCTCGCGGAGCAGTGTGCGGCGGGCTTTGCGGCGCTCCGCCGGCGAAGGCGGCCCGAAGCGCGTCGTGTCCGGCCTGTTGTAAACCACGGCGACGTTGTCCGGGTTCAGGGCGGGATACGCCGACAGAAGCTGCTTGCGCGTCAGGTCGGAGACGGCAATGACCCGGCTTTCCGGCCCGAAAGCGCGCCGTTCCAGAAACAGGGTCAGCAGGTTGGACGGCGACAGGCGGCGGCGGAGAGATTTCAGTACGCGCCGGTAACCGGGAGGGACTGCCTGTTCCGAGTATTTCCAGTAAATATTCAGCGGGCTCCCGCCCATGCGGACCAAGTCCTGGCGCAGGCTTTTGCCGAGGCCGACGGTAAGGTCGTAGGCGCCTTGTGCGCGCAACCGCTCGGCCCGTGCCAGGAAACAAAGCATCTTGAACAGGCGGGCTCCCGGCGGACGTCCGATGCTGATGACCCGCACCCCCGGCGGCGCCGGCGCTTCCTGCCGGGAACAGATGAAGTCCACGCAGTGTCCCCGGCCCGCCAGACCTTCCGCCAGACGGTACCCGAACTGCTCCGCGCCTCCGTACAGGGAAAAACGCGGCAGAAGAACGGCTATACGGGCGGTCGGCGCCATTGCCCGGTCATAACATGCGGACGGTGTTCCTGCCGCCGTGCTTTGCCGCATACAGCGCCATGTCGGCCCTGCGTATGCATTCGTCGATATCTTCCCCGTGCCTGTACAGGGCGCAGCCTACACTGATGGTGAACATGGGCAGGGCGGGATCGACGACGGTCTCGGACGTTTTTTTTCTGAGTTTTTCCGCGACAGTCAGTATTTGTTCTTCGCTCACGCCGGGAACGGCCAGGATAAACTCTTCTCCGCCGTAGCGGCCGATGAGGTCTTCCTGGCGCAGGTTGGCCGGCAGAAGATTGCCCAGAGCGCAAAGCACCTGATCCCCCGCCTGATGACCGTATGAGTCGTTGATGCGCTTGAAATTGTCCACATCAATCATCACCAGCGCAAGCGATTTACCTGTTTCGCGCGCGCATGCCGCCTTTTCCTCCAGTTGTTCCCTGAAGGCTGCCCTGTTCAGGAGCCTGGTCAGGCCGTCGGTACTCGCTTTCTGCTTGTAGCGGGTGATGTCGTTCTGCATCTTTTCGCGTTCCAGAAGCACCGTTCTGGCCTTGCGCAGCATCTCCAGCCGCCGGGCATAGCTTTCCGTAAGCAGGCGCACAGTGACGGCCTGCGTGTCCCCGTAACATACGGCTTCCGCCGTCAGGGCCTGATTGTGTCCGCAAAGGTCGTCCTCTTCCCAACTGCCGGACGAGATGACGCCGTTTTCGCCGGAGGTGAAAAATTCTTCCGCGGATTCATAAAAAAAACGCAGCATTTCCGAGTGGCGCCACGGCGTATTGCACGGACCGTCCGGATCGGGGGGGAACATTTCGTCGTAAAAAGCTGGAGGAGTGTCCGTGAGACGGTATTCTCCCGGAGCCGTCCGTTGCAGGACGGCCATATCCATGGCCTTGAGAATGTCCGCGGCGACGCGTTCGCTGCTCATCGTGCCGACCTACAGCATGGCTTCGGCCAGGGCCAGGAAGGATTCTTCGACGGATTGGCCGGTTTTGGCGCAGGTGGCGAAGGTCGTGAGTCCTTCGTCGTTGCGCATTCTGTCCACATCCTCGCGCGTCACCTGCCAGTCGGGAGCGAGGTCGGCCTTGTTGATGAGCAGACAGTGAGGTATGGGGCCGGCCATATCCAGAGCCGCGGTGCGCAGTTGGAGCGCCGCATCCAAAGTATCGCGGCGGGTGCCGTCGGCAACGACAAAAAAGCCCATCGCTCCGCGCAGATACGAGACGTTGACGTCCGTATACGCATCGCGACCTTCCATATCCCAGAGCACCAAGTTCATGTCGGTGCCTTTCACCACAATGTTTTTTTTGCTGATTTTGACGCCTACCGTAGTCAGGTAGTCGTCGGAGAATATGGAGTACACATATTGTTTGACCAGAGAGGTCTTACCGACGGCAAAGGCGCCGAGCATACATATCTTTTTGGTGAGCATGACCTTCTCCGAAAAAACTGCCGGGCGCAAACCGCGCTCCGGCTCAACGCTATACGCCGGCACCCGGAATATGGCAAGCGCATGCCCGGCATCGGAGCTCCGTCCCGGATCTGCAGCTTGCGCCGGCGCAAGTCCGAACATAGGAACATTGCAATGGCATCTTTACGCCTCCGGCGGCGAGGGCTCGACGTGAGCCGACACAGGTCGCAGATTTCCCCCGGCCGGCCGCGCGCCTGCCTGGGGCGACTCGTAGGGAGAATTTGCGGGTACGGTGCCGGTTGCGGTTTGAACCATGTTTTTCAGGGAGTGATGAAGTTCAGCTCCGGTACGGCCGCGGGGGAAAGATGCACACGCAGTTCAATGCGCCTGCTGGACTGGTCCGGACCTTCGGATTTGTGCGCATAATCCGCGCCCAGGCCGTAAAGGGCAAGAGGCATGCCCGAACCTCTGGCGTAAAGCATGGCGGCGATGACTTTGGCCCTGGCCTGACTTATTTCGTAGTTGCGCGCGACGGATCCCACGGCATCGGCATGGCCGTAAATGGTGAGGCTGACGGTCATGCCCATTTCGGCGGCCAGACGCTGCATAGCCGCAAGGGTATCCACAAGACGCGTCAGCTTGGGCATATCTTCCGGGACAGGAACGTCCTTGCCCAGCGGGAATTCCACGCTTGCTCCCTGCACTTCGCGTATCATGGCCGCCAGCCTTGCCGTGCGCGGATCGGACAGTTCCCTGATGTCCACGTCCTTGACCCCCGGCAGAGTCAGGGCCTTGCGGCGGGCTTCCAGCGTCCAGTCCATGGGCGCAGTGCCGGACAGATAGATGATGCCGTCGGCGAAGCGCATCAAGACGTTTTCCGGAGGTTGGATGGAAAGGTCCACCCTCCTGCTCACCATGTCCGGTTCATACGAGACATAGGGAATCAGCGTAAACCTGAACAGCGAGGCGTCTTTGCCGTGTTCGCGCAACACCTCTTCGGGAGTCCGCGCCAGACGGTCTTTCAGGCAGACGACATTCCACGGCGTCCCGTCGGCGTTTTTCAGAGGCGCATCCGGGCTCTGTCCGGTATGACCGGAAGGGGTTGCCGGGGTTGCCGGGGCTGCGGGTGCTGACGGGGAGGCAGCCTCCCCGGTTGCGCTCTCCGGCGGCATATCACGGTTTTGTCCGGTATGACCGGAAAGAGTTGTCGTGTCTGTGGGTGCCGCGGGGGAGGTTGCCTCCCCGGTTGTGCGCTCCTGCTGCATATCCCGATTTTGTCCGGAACTGTCGGGTGAGGCTGCGGAAGCTGTGGAGGAGGGCGTATCCCCGGCCGGCTGCTCTGCCACGTGGATGACCAGCAAACCGGGTTCGCGGCGCAACAGATCCACAGAAGCAAGCATGTCCGCGTGAAAGCTGCGGCGGCGTTCCGCTTCTGCGGCGGCGCGCGCAACGTTTTCACTGTGCCTGTAGAAGACGTAGCCTGCGCCGCCCGGACAGGCGACTATGAGGGCGGCGACCAGGAGCTTGGTCCAGACGGGCAACGGCTTGTCTTCATCGACGTAGCGGCTGCCGAGCAGTTTTTCCAGGCGGGGCCGGGCGGCGTCGAAAGGTCCCGTGTCGCCCTTGAAGTTCGCCAACTGCCCGGCGTATTCCATGACCAGATATTCGAGACAGGCGCGCATGTGCGCGCGGTAATCCGCAGGCGGCGTGCCGCGTATCACGCAGGCCAGGTACGCGGCGGGCCGGCGTTCCACCAGCAGCGTGTATTCGCCTTGGCGCAAAAGGTCGAGATCCTCCTTTTTGCCGTCGGCCAGACAGTCGTTGACGAAGTCCTGAATGGCCGTGAGCATCGCGGAAACCATGTCCGAGTCGCCTGATTGCGCGCCTTCGTTCATGACGCTTGCCAGGCTGATGCCGGTGGCGCTGTGGATTAAATAGACAGCGTCCACCCTGTAGACGAGGGTGTGCAGCAGCACGACCTCGCTGAACGGTTTCCCGGTGCGCAGGCTTTCCAGCCGCCAGCGTATGCCTTTCCAGGAAAAGGCCGTTTCCATGCTTTTGCTGAAACTTTCCAGCATGGCATGGAACGATTCGGCGATGGATTTGCGGATGGACGGCCCCATAAGGGGAAAGAGGGATTCACTGAACTCGTGGGGATTGTCGCGCAGGGATTCCTTGACGATGCGGTCGACCAGCGGTTCCATGGCCATCTTCAGCCTGTCGTCTTCGCGGGAACTCAGGACAAGGGCTTCGGCAAGCACGGAGCCGACATCCCCGGCCCTGGCGTCGGGACTGTCCAGGCGGGCGCGCAACTGCTCCAGCAGGAGCAGTTCCCTATGGAAAAGCAGGGTGCGTAACCGTTCTATTTCCTCGTCCGCACGAGTATCCTCGGCAGGGGACGTGTCGCCGGCATGTTCCGGCTCGGGGGCGCGGGAATCGGCAAAGTCAGGACTCTGAGTCATCGTCTGCCGTGTCGGAGGGACTGCTTTCGCCCGTCGTGAGCATGTGTTCCATGTCCAAGGTCCATCGGCCGCTCAATTTGACGGCGACCTCGGTGAGCATGTTGGACAGGGCAGCGCGGTATACCATATCGTGGCGGATCTGCGAGGCGGTATTGGACAGGACGTTGAGCGCGTCCTGGTAGCGGGCTTCCACCTTGGCCGAAAGGGCGTTGTTTTCGCTGAGAAGCAATTGGCGCAGCTCGCGTTCGGTGCTGTCCAGGGTATTGGACAGCTTGGCAAGCCTGCCCGTGAAGCTTTCTTCCGCGGCGGCCATATCCCTGGCCGTCCGTGCCAGAGCCTCGACGCGTTCACGTTGTTCGGCCTTGACGGCCTCGTCGCGCTCACGCTGTTCCGCCTTGACGGCTTCGACGCGCTCGCGCTGTTCGGCTTTCAGGGCGTCCGCCTGCTCAGCAAGTCCTTGCTGAAGGCGGCCGAGCAGGGAGCCGGTTTCGCTTTTCATAAAATTTTCCAGGGACTCCAAGCGCGACTTGAAGGCATCGCGCACATCCGCTATTTCACGCATCAGGCGTTCTTCCTGACGCAACATGCGTGTTTCCATACCTTTTAATTGTGAACCGAAGAGCAGTTCACGCACCTGTTCCATCGGCGCGCTTTCCTGGTAGTCTCCGGCATCTTGTCTGTTTTTGCTCATCAACCGTATCCTTGGTATGTTTTGCAACTTGTCCGGGTCGGGGCGTTTCCCTGTTTATTCCCGAAAAAGCAGGGAAGTGCCGCATACTCCTACGCATAGAGGCATGGAGTATGCGGCAGGACGATAGTACTACAGCAAATGCCTGCTTTTTGCAGGAAGCAACGCTTTCTCCGCAACCGGAAAAGGCGCGGCATACTGCAGCCGGGTCAACAGCGGCATGCTACAGCCGGGTCAATAACTGTTTCAGGTGTCGTCGTTCCTCATCGGCACACTCGCGCACCGCGCTTTTTTCAGAGTCGGGCACAAGCGTCTCTATTTCGGTGAAAAAAAGCAGGGTGTCTTTTTCAAGCCGTACAGCGGCCTGCAACGGCGCTTGCAGAAAATGTTCTTCCTGCGCGGGCACAAACAGACAGTGGGAATCTAAAAGGTTTTTCACATACGCCGAGTACTCTTCGGTAGTGCTGCCCGCGGGCAGCGCTACGCCGCCGAGTCGTTCGAGCATTGAGGAGAAAAGGTGTTCATGGCGTAGTTCTTCCTCAGCCAAAAAGGCGAACAGTTTTTTGTCGGCAACGGCGTCAGCTTTGCTTTCCGCCTTACGGTAAAAACTGTATCCTCTGCGTTCAATTTCCACAGCCGCTGCCGCGACGTCGGCGGCGTTCACAAAACCGGCCATAATGCCTCCTGTCGGCAAGGGTTAAGGTACCCGGAGGGGCAAAGGATGCCCGCACACGCAAACATCCCCGCCGAACGCATGCGCCCCGGAGTTCTGCGGACTTTTGCCGGACTTTAGCGTTTTTGCGTTTTTGCGTTGACGCCCGACCGCCCCGTCGGGTAAGCGTACTACAGACGGCAGGCCGAAGCAAGCGGCGTATTGTTCTGCCTGCATTGTCCGTAACGGAGAAATCGTGTCCCGGAGCAACGGCGTCAACGGCTTTCTGATGTAAGCCTGCGCCGGCAACGGGGTGGTTATCGGAAATTCCTGTATGGATGGATTGCAACATGGACAGAGCGATTCTCTTTACGGGCCAGGGCGCCCAGAAAAGCGGCATGGGGCGGGAAGCCGCCGAACGCGACAAAGAGGTCATGGATCTCTGGAAAAAGGCCGAAAGCATCAGCCGTCTGCCCTTGCGCGACATTTACTGGGGAAACGACGGGCCTGAAACGGCCATGACTGTGCATGTCCAGCCGGCACTCACAACGCTGAATCTGGCCCTGTGGATGCGGGCCGCGGGCACGGTCCGCCCGTCTGCGGCGGCCGGCCACAGCCTCGGAGAGTTCAGCGCCGTCGCCGCGGCCGGGGTCTTACCCTTCGAGCGGGTTCTGGAGCTTGTTTCCGTGCGCGGAAAGCTCATGCAGGAAGCCGACGGCGAAGGCAAAGGGGCCATGGCCGCCATCCTGAAACTCGACCGCGGGCAGGCCGAGCTTTGTGTTTCCGAAGCGGCGCAGGCAACGGGCGAAACCATCCTTATCGCCAATTACAACACCCCCGAACAATTCGTGGCCTCCGGAACGCGGGCGGCCGTAAGCGCCCTGCAGGGCATCGTCCGGGGAAAAAAGGGCCGTGCGGTGCCTCTGGCTGTGACCGGAGCTTTCCACAGTCCGCTCATGCGGGACGCGGCCGCGGAATTTTCCGGCGTCCTCGACGCCGTGAGCAAAACAAGCTGGAGTGCCGCCCGCTTCCCCGTGTACTGCAATGTCGCCCCGGAACCGCTGACGGACCCGGAGCGCATCAGGGAACTCATGAAACGACAGATGACCTCGCCGGTGTACTGGACGGAGTCCATACGCCGGCAATGGGACGCAGGCTGCCGCGTGTTTATTGAGTTCGGTCCCGGCCCTGTCCTGAGCAAAATGATCGGCCCCATCCTCGCCGACTATGCCGGCGAAGCCGGGCGCGAGGCCGGCGATACGCCTTGGAAGAGCATCGCCGTCAGTGAACCCGGCGAGTTGGGGAACCTGCCGTAACGGCCCGACACTCCGCGGCGACGCGCGGTTCGTAACGGCCGGGCACGATGCGGCAACACTCAGCCCCGCATAGAGACAGCACATGTCGTTAAGCGCAGGAATCGTCGGTTTGCCGAACGTCGGCAAATCCACCTTGTTCAACGCCCTGACCGGCGCGCAGAATGCCGAGGCCGCCAATTATCCCTTCTGCACCATAGAGCCGAACAAGGCCGCGGTGCCGATGCCGGACGACAGGCTCGCCGTTCTGGCCGCACTGGTCAAGCCCGAAAAAATCGTCCGCGCCGTGGTGGATTTTACGGACATCGCGGGTCTTGTGCGCGGGGCAAGCAAGGGCGAAGGGCTCGGCAACCGCTTTCTCGGCGCCGTCCGCGAATGTTCCGCCGTGCTTGAGGT
>JAITEY010000263.1 GCA_031281815.1 Desulfovibrio sp.
TGAAAAGGGGCAGGTCCAGCATTTCCGTCAGCACATGCCAAAGGAGAACAAATCCGCCGAGGCCGAGCAGATTCAGGTACGGCGCACGGCTGCGCAACAGGCGCTTCAGCCCGGCAACGGTCAGGCGGCAAAAGCGTCTTGCGTTGCCCGCATCCCGGAATGCAGCCGAGGGACCGGGTCCGGCGCGGAACCGCCCGGTCCGCTCCGTGCAAAGCCCGGATGCACCGTCATACTCCGACCGCTCCGAGGAGACGAAAACGGAAACACTTGCGCGGCTCAAAGGCAATTCCTCATGCGGCCCGGCGTTACTTGAAAGGCGAGTCGGCGGCATCGGCGCCGTTAATATACCCCAAAGCGGCATCAGGAGAGACAGGCGTATAGCCGGCTTCCTTAAAAACCTGACGGGCCAGACTGTCGTCGACCACCCAGTCCTTCAACTCGGGGACGGCGATGACCTTTTCTTTATACAGAAAGGGGGCGACGGACTTGATGTTGTCCAGTTCGCGCTTGTTGAAATAAAAAGATTTCCATTCACGCACGGGATTCCTGCGGTCAACGGGTACCTTGCCGAAGATGGAATACCAGAGGACATTCAGGGGAACGCCTTTGGCATACTTGGCCACCATCTTGACGACATCGGCCTGGTTGGCGGGATCCATCAGATAACGTTGGGCTTCCAGTTCCGAGCGCAGATAGCCTTTGGCCGCTTCGGGATGTTCTTTGATAAAATCTTCGCGCATGACCAGAATACCGAGGTCGGGGTTGTCGCAGGCGCTGCCGTCGGCAACAATGCGCACGTCCCCTTCACCCACATTGTCGGCTATGCGCGACACAGTGGGTTCCCATGCGGAAGCCGCGTCAAGTTTTCCGGTGCGGAAGTTGGTGGCAATAACTTCAATGGACTGATTGAGATACTCTTTGGGCTTCACGTTGTAACGTTCAAAAAATTTACGCAGATACTGGTCTGATGCGCTGCCTTTGGGCGCGGCGATTACCTTGCCGTCAAGCCAGCGAGCCACTTCCTCATTGCCGGAAAATTGCGGGGCGTCTTTGCGCACCAGCACCAAAGAACAACGCGTTCCCTCGGACATACCCAGCGTTGCAACCATCTTGATGCGCGCCTGCTGATCTTTGGAAGCCAGAATAGTGGCGGGCATTACGCTCATATATCCGGCAACGGCCTTGCCGGCGAGCATGTTGTTGCCCACGATAGTTCCCTGCAAAGCAGGGGCGAATTCCAGTTCCGTCCCGGCAGGCATGTATTTCTTCCACAATCCGAGTTCGGCATTGACCATAACCTGGTAGGATATGGTGTCGTACGGCTGGAAGCCGATGGTAAACGTTTGGGCTGCGTGTGCCCCGGAAAGACCGTAGAACAAGACAAAACCGACTGTGCACAGGATCTGGTACAATCGCTTCATATACGAACCTCCCAACCGGTTAAAACCGGCACATGCCGTATTTTGGAACACGTTCGGCAAAATTTCGATTCCCTTTGTCATGCCGGACGTATGCCGAAAAGTTGCCGCAACTGCTTTCCGTTCCCGATACTCCGGGATGATTGTAGTACAGCCGGCAAGACGCGCCGCGAAATACTTTTTCCATATATGCTTATACGCCCATCGCATGACAACGCTCCAGACCCGAACGGGCAAAAAAGACGGAGGCACCCTGTTTTTTTGTCCGGCAATTTTTTGCCTTGACAGGGCGCCGAAAAGAGCAAATAAGTGGGAAAAGGTGGTTGAAGGTGGTAATCTGTGGCGAATACCGCCTCCCCAACCGCGGGAGCCGGCATGTATTTTCGCGGACGCAGCCTGCGCAGCCTCGACACCAAGGGGCGGATGACGCTTCCCCCGGAATTCCGGGAGACGCTGCTCGGCCGCAGTCCCGGCGGCAGAGTGATGCTCACGACCTATGACCGGTGCATTGTGGGATTTCCCCTGCCGGACTGGGAATTGTTCGAGGACGGCATGCACCGCATCAAGGGCGGTTCCGATAAGCTGCGCGGTTTTCGCAGGCTGGTGATAGGCGGAGCCAGGGACACGGCCGTCGACGCCCAGGGCCGCATTCTCCTGTCCCGCGACCACCTGCACTATTCGAATATTGAAAGCGATGCGGTTCTCGTAGGTCAGGGACCGCGCTTCGAAATATGGGAACCGTCCCGGCTCGACGCGGCAATGAATTGCGATTTCACCGGCGTAGCCGCGGAAATGGCGGAAACAGGCATAGATTTTGTGTTTTAGGGCGCTTAAACCGGAGAAAACGCGGGCGTCCGCGCGGACGGACTCCGTCGCGTAGGGCCTTTGCGTCTTTGAGTGCCGGAGCGGGCGCAGTCGGGAGAACACCATGCGGAGCATGACGGAGGAGGTACAGGCAGGGGAACGGAACAACGGAGCGCGGGCCGCCCGCACGGCAGGCATGCACCTGCCGGTGTTGCCGGAGGAGATCCTGTCCTTTTTCGAGCCTGCGCCGGGTTTTCGTTGTCTTGACGCCACCCTCGGCCTCGGCGGACACACCGAAGCCCTGCTGCGCAAGGCGCGGGCGGCGGGCGTGCCCGACGTGCAGGTGCTGGGCATCGACCGTGACGCCGAATCGCTGGCTCTGGCGCAAATACGGCTGGAAGCCTTCGCGCCCGCGGTGCATTTCCGGCACAGCCTCTTTTCCGAATGCGCCGGCGCCTTGGCCGACCTGGGATGGGACGGGGCGGATTTTGTGCTGGCCGACCTCGGCGTGTCGTCCCTGCAACTCGACTGCCCCGAGCGGGGGTTCAGCATGCAGGCCGACGCGCCGCCGGACATGCGCATGGACAGGAGCCGGGGAAAAAATGCCGCCGATCTGATCAACACCCTGTCGACGCAGGATTTGCGCGGCATCATCAGGAACTGCGGCGAGGATCCCCTGGCCGGACGCATCGCCGGGGCCATAAGCGCGGCGCGGGACGAAGGACGCATCCGGAGCGCCCGCGACCTTGCGGGCGTTGTGGCCGGGGCGTACCCGCCCGGCAGGCGGGCGGCGGCGCGCCGGCACCCGGCCGTGCGTACCTTCCAGGCCCTGCGCATGACCGTCAACGACGAGCTCGACGAACTGCAGCGTTTTTTGCGCGCCGCAACCGGCCTGCTGCGCCCTGGAGGGCGGCTGTCGGTTATTGCCTTCCATTCCCTGGAAGACCGCGCGGTCAAGCATTTTTTTCGGGAGCAGGCGGCCGGATGCCGTTGTCCGCGCGATGCGCCGGTCTGCTCATGCGGACTCACCGCAACATTGCGCATCCTGACCGCCAAACCCGTGCGCCCCGGCGCATCGGAAACGGCCGTGAACCGCAGGGCGGCAAGCGCGCGCCTGCGCGTCGCGGAGCGGCTCGGTGCCTGACGCGAAACAGGAAACGGGAGCCGGGCGGGACAAAGGGCGCGGACCCGTGCTGCCTTTGGTGCTCTCCGGCGCTTTTCTGGCGGCTCTTGCCCTGTCGCTGGTCTGGTTGAACATCGAGCGCACCAAGCTCGCCTACCGTGCGCGCAACCTGCAACGGGAACTGGAACAGGCCCTGGATCTCGGCGCCAAGCTGAAGGTGGAACGCGAACACCTGCTGTCGCCGCATGAATTGGGCAAAAAAGCGGAAGCCCTGGGGCTCGGGCCGGCCAAACCGGGACGCATCCGCAGAATGGAATCGGCTACGCAGCCTGAAAAGGCCGCAGGGGAATGATGGTGCTCAGTCGCCGCACGACAAGGGAAGCCCGGCCGGCGGCACGGGTGGAGCGTACGCCGCGGGCGGGGCGCACGGACCGGACATGGCGGGACCGAGCGCGCCGCGCCGGCGGGCGGCCCGTCGCGCGACGCTCCGGTCCGACCGCCGAGGCGCGTCCGGCCGACAGGTCCAAGCCGGGATTTCTGTCCCGCACGGACTGGGGACGCGTGCGTCTCTGGGTCGTCAGCGTTTTTTTCGTCGCAATCTGGGGCGCGCTCTGGGCCAGGGCCTACTACCTGCAGATAGTCATGGGCCCGGAATACGCCGCCATGGCACGCAAACAGCACACCACCAAGGAAACGGTCCGGGGCATGCGCGGCAGAATCACGGACCGCAACGGCAACGTCCTGGCCATGAGCCTGGAGTGCGACTCCGTGCGCGTCGACCCCTCGCGTGTAAGGGACAAAAACGATACCGCCCTGAAACTCGCCGCCGTCCTCGACATGAACGCGGATAAAATTCTGAACGCCCTGAGCGGAGAAAAACAGTTTGTCTGGCTCAAACGCAAGGCGGATTTCCAGACCGCGGAAAAAGTGCGCGCCCTGAAGCTGCCCGGCGTCTACCTGGAGCAGGAGACGGAGCGCATCTATCCCTACAGGCAGTCGGCCGGACAGTTGCTCGGCTTTGTGGACACGGACGACAAGGGTATAGAAGGGCTGGAAAAATCTCTGGACGGCGAGCTCGCAGGACGCGCCGTCACCAGGACCGTGGAACGCGACGCCTCCGGCCGGCGGCTGACGATGCCCGGTTCGGCGGACCTCATGGACCTGCGCGGGCGCGACATACAACTGACCTTGGATACGCAGATACAATTTTTCGCCGAAGAAGCCCTGGCCGAACAGGTGGAAAAGTTCGGCGCGGGCTGGGGCGGCTGCATCGTCGCGGACGTCCCGTCCGGAGAAATCCTGGCCTGGGCTCAGTATCCCTTTTTCGACCCCAACAATGTCGGCGCTTCTCCCCCTGCCGTGCGTCGCAACCGCCCGGCAACGGACATGCTGGAACAGGGTTCGACGATCAAGAGTTTCCTCATAGCCGCGGCCCTGGAAGAGAAGGTGGTCACTCCCTCCACAACGGTCAACTGCGAAAAGGGCGTGTGGAAGCTGGGGCGCTTCATGCTGCACGACACCCACCCCTATGCGAATCTGAGCGTGGAGAGGATTCTGCATGTTTCCAGCAATATAGGCGCGGCAAAGATAGGGTTGAAGCTGGGGAAGGAGAAATACTACCGCTATCTGAAACGCCTGGGTTTCGGCGAACGCACGGGGTTGCCTCTGGCCGGCGAGTCCAGGGGCATACTGCGCCCGGCCGGTCGCTGGGCGGAAATAGATCTGGCCACGGCCTCGTTCGGACAGAGCTTTTCCGCCACTCTTGCCCAAATGGCCAAGGCATACCTTGTGCTTGCGGGCGGCGGCGTAAAACGCGACCTGAAACTGCTTATGGACGACGGGCCGGAGCCGTTGTCCGACAAAGCCGTCTTCGGGCAAAGCCGGGAGCGGCCGTCGGCCGAAGTCGGGTCCGGGCCGGGTTCGGAAAGGTCGTCGGTCGATATCGCGTCCGGGCGGGGTCCGGAGCGGCCGGAAGGCTTTGCTGTCCCGGCGGGGGCGGCCGGCGCGGATGATTTGATTTTTTCCCCGTCCACCATGAAAGAAGTCAGAAATATGCTGCGCGAGGTTGTGGAAGAGGAAGGCGGCACCGGCAAACAGGCGCGCATCCCCGGTCTGGTGGTCGGCGGCAAGACCGGCACTTCGCAGAAGGCCGATGCGACGGGCAAGTACGGCAAAGGGCGGGTCGGGTCCTTTGTGGGCATGCTGCCCATCGAAAATCCGCGTTACCTCATCTGCGTGCTGCTGGATGAGCCGACCAAAGCGCAATACGGCGGCGTGGTCGCCGCCCCGGTCTTTCGCCATGTGGCTGTGAATACCATGGCCTACCACGGCATTTTGCCTTCGGACGAAGAGCCCGCGCTGCAGGCCGCCCCCTCCGGAGACGCCGCCCGCCGCGCGGCGGGCGGGAAGGGCGCAGCCGGAGGAAAAACCGCACGGGGGAACAAAAAACGTGAACCGTCCGAACAGGCGCAGCCCCGGACAGAGCCGCGTATGCAACCGCAGGCGCAAACGCGGACTCAGCCTGCGGCGCAGCCCCGGAGCCAGACCTTGGTACAGCCCGCGATGCAGCCCCAAGCCCAACCTCGGACCCAACCCGAGGTGCAGCCTCCAGTCCAACCTCAAATCCGGTCCGTGGTACAGCCCGCCGGTGTACAGCCCCAAGTGCGGTCCCGGACAGAGCCCCTGATGCAGCCTCAAGCCCAACCCCGTGTACCGGGCAAGGATCGACAACGGTCATGATCGCGGAGATTTCCCTTGATGCGCTGTGTGAGCGCGTGCGGCGCGAGCGTACCCCGGTCGTCGCGCATTCCGCCGATGCCGTCGCGGGCTGCGTGTACGCGGTGCTGCCCCCGGCGCTGCCCGCGGGCAAGGCCGCAGGCGCGCCGGGCGGAGAACGTTTTCTGGCGGAAGCGCTGCGGGCCGGTCCCTCGGCCGTCCTCTGCGCGCCGGAGCATCTCCCGTTGCTTGAAAATCTGTCGAAGGCCGTCCCGCGCCTCCTCAAGCACAGCGCGGGCCCGCCGTTATCCGCCGTCGTCGACGACGACCCGCGCGCGGCCCTCGGCCGCCTGGCTTGCGCCCTTTACGACACGGACCTGCGCTGCCCCGAAGTCGTCGGCATAACCGGCACTAACGGCAAGACTACGACAAGTTACCTTTTGGAACGCCTGTTGCGCGCCCGGGGTTGCGAAGTGGGCGTTATCGGCACGATAAACAGGCGCTGGCCGGGTTACGAGGAAGAATCGTCCCTGACCACGCCGGACTGTCTGACCGTGCATTCCATGCTGGCGCGCATGCGCGCTGCCGGAGCGCATTATGCCCTTATGGAAGTATCCTCGCACGCGCTGGACCAGCAACGCGTCGCGGGCGTGCGTTTCGCGGCCTGCCTGCTGACCAACCTTACCCAGGATCACCTGGATTACCACGCCGATATGGAGGAGTATTTCCGGGCGAAGGAAAAGCTGTTTCTGCCTCCCGGGCACGGCGGAACGCCGTGCCCGGACAAGCGCAAGGCAGCGAACGCGGACGATCCCTACGGGCGCAGGCTGCTTGCGTCCTTCCCCGATGCCCTGGGCTTCGGATTGGGGGAGAACGAGACCGGGAAGCCGGACGGCAGCCTGTTGCGCGGGCGCGTTCTGTCCATGAGCCGGGAGGGGTTGCTGCTGTCCATGCGGCATGGGGGGCGCGAGTGGCCGTTGCGTTCGCCTCTGGTAGGGGATTTCAACGCCGTGAACCTGCTGGCGGCGCAGGCTGTGGGTCTGGCCCTGGGCATGAATGCGGAGGATTTCACCGCATTGTCCTCCTTTGCCGGTGTGCCCGGCAGGCTGGAGCGTGTGCTCAACGGGCGCGGCCTGCATCTTTTCGTCGACTACGCCCACACGCCGGATGCCTTGACCAAGGCCCTGAGCGCCCTGCGCGCCGCCGGTTTCGCCCGCGTCGTGACCGTGTTCGGTTGCGGCGGCAACCGGGATCGCACGAAGCGTCCGCTGATGGGCGCGGCCGTGGCCGCCCTGTCCGATGTCGCCGTCCTGACCTCCGACAACCCGCGCGATGAGGACCCGGAGGCCGTCATGGACGATGTGCTGCCCGGTCTGGCCGGATGCCCGAAAGTGATTCGCGAAGCGGACCGCAAAAAGGCCGTGCTGCTGGCCTTGGACCTGCTCGGCCGTAACGATGCCCTGCTTGTGGCGGGCAAGGGGCATGAACCCTACCAGTTGATCCGGGGAGTCAAATACCCGTTCAGCGACAGGGCGGTGCTTGAGGAGGCGGCGCAATGATGCTGAACTATGCGGAAACGGCTGCGGCGCTCGGCTGCGGACCGGAACGCACGCTGCCCGGCGTGCGGCGCGGTGCCGCAACGGCGGACTCCGATGCCGGCCGGGCCTTCACGGGGGCCGCGACGGACAGCCGGCAGGTCGCGGCCGGCAATATTTTCTTCTGCCTCAAGGGCGAAAGGGTCGACGGGCATGATTTTGCCCTGGACGCGGTCGCCGCCGGGGCCCGCGCCGTCGTCGCCCTGCGCGACCCCTTCCCGGCAGAGGAGCGGAACGCCGTCTCCGGGCCGGATCTGCCCTTGGTTTTTCTTGTGGACAATGTGGAAGACGCCCTGCGCCGTCTGGCCGCCCGACATCGCGAAAGCGCTTCGGCGACGGTCGTCGGGCTGACGGGCACGGCGGGCAAGACCACGGTCAAAGAAGTTCTGGCAAGGGTGCTGGGAGAACGCGGCCGCACCGAACGCAATCCCATGAACCTCAACAACGGCATAGGTATGCCCCTGAGCATGCTCAACGCGGCCCCCGACGCGCGTTTTTGGGTGATGGAAGCGGGCGTGAGCAGGGTCGGAGACATGGAGGAACTGGCGCAAGTACTGCGGCCCGACGCGGCCCTTATCCTCAACGTCGGCGAAGGACATGCCGAAGGACTGGGCAAAGGCGGCGCGGCGGCGGAAAAGGCGCGTCTCCTTGATTATATTCAGCCCGGCGGCACGGCCTTTGTCTCCGCCGATTACCCGGAACTGGACAGGGAATGCGCCGCCCGCTACGCCGTCTTTGCCGCCCGAAACATTCGTTGCCTGCGTTTTTCCGCGCGCAATGAGGATGTCCGGTGCCGGGCGCGTTATCTCGGTCCCGCGGAACGGGCTGATTCGGCGGACGGCCCGGCCGGGGACTTGCGCGGCAGATACGCGGTGTGCGCTGGCGGTGCGGAGTTCGTGTGCGAAGCGCCGTTCCCCGGTGATTACGGCGCGGAGAACACGGCGGCAATCGCGGCGCTCGCCCTGAGTCTCGGGCTTGAGCCGGACGACATACGCCGGGGTCTGGCCGCGGCGGAAACCCCCGCGCAACGTTTCGCCGTGCGGCATTGTTTCATACCGGGGCGCGGCCGCTATACCCTTGTGGACGACAGCTACAACGCCAATCCGCTCTCAGCGGCACGCGTCATCCCGGCAGCCGGAGACGCGGCGCGCGAGAGCGGTCTGCCCTTTGTGCCG
>JAITEY010000141.1 GCA_031281815.1 Desulfovibrio sp.
AAACATCCTGCGCCGCGCCCTGTTGTCGGCTACGGCGGACACTGCCGGCAAGGCGCTGAACTTGAGGCTTATCACCGGCAGCACGCAGGGCATCAGGTTGAGAATCAGCCCCGCGAGCAGCCCGAAAAACAAGGCTTCGCCCAACGAAGCAATCTCAAGTTCCGTCCTGAAAGGCTCAGGCCGCAATGAGGCGAACAGGCCGTCCCATGCCGCGCGCGCACCTTCGGCTGTGCCGGATGTTCCCAAAACGCCGGACGGTCCCAAAACGCCGGACGTTCCCGGTATGCCGGCTGTCTCGGGTATGTCCGACAGTTTCGGGGTGCCTGATGTTCCCGATGCGCTGAACGTGCCGAGATCGACGCCTCCGGCAAAGGCGGCGTGGGGCGTAGCGGGCGACGCGTCGGGAAATGCGCCCGACGCGGGCGCGGTCCCCGGCGTCACTCCGGCAGGGGGCAGGACAAGGACGTTCGCAACGGTTTCCGGCGTCGCCCCGGCAGGGGGCAGGACAAGGACGTTCACGCCGGACGCGGAGTCCGCCGACAGGGCATCATCCTCCACCCTCGGCAGCATGGACGCATCGCGGGCGGACAAGGCAAGGTCCAAAGACAGAGCCGCAGGCCGGCAGTTGCGCTCCGAGCAGAGCAGGCCGCTCACGCTCACCCGCAGGAGCGCTCCGTCCGGACCTTCGGGCGCGGGAAAACGCGCCAGGAAGGCGGCAGGGCCGGCATACACGAGAGGATTGCCGTCACGTAGGCCGGGAAAACGCAACGCCGCGAAACGCGTGTTTTTTTTCGGCGTCGCGGGCGGGTAACGCACCTCCAGGGCTTGGGCTTCTCCCGCCGCCGTTGTGTTGACCGAGGCGCCGGCGAATCCCGCGTTCTCAGCGGAACGCGCTCCGGACGCCGGCGGGTCGGACGAAGCCGGCGCGCCTGCCGGAGCCGCGCGCGGGGTACGGGCATCCGCCTGTATATCCGGAGCGGGCCGCAAAAGTACCTGTACGGAAGTCGGCAGCCCTTCCGCGCTTTCCGGGCCGTACAGATAACTGTCGTCGGGAGGAAGCAGTGTCAGGGCGAACACGACGTCGCGCGGCCCTTCCGCCGAACCGCCTCGCCCCGCGGCGGTTGCGGTCACGTCGGGAGCGGACCGTGCCCGGCTTTGCGAAAAGGCTTTCCAATACAGGCCGAGACCGCCCGTCGGGGAATCTCCTGCCGTGACATACCCGGATACGCCCGATCGCGCATGGGGCGGGGCCGCGCCGGCCGGGAAAGCTGCCGCGAACAGGCACAGGATGACGACAACGCCCGCGCGCGCTGTTCGGTCCGCAAACCGGCGTCGGCCGCCGGTCGGCGCAAGGCGGGGTGAGCGTTCAGCCCGCACCCGATATGCCGTTGACGTTCCCGGCATCGACTTTTTCTGTTCCTGTCCCGGCCTCGGCATCGACATCGGCTTTTCAGTTTCCGGCATGCTCTTTTTCGGTGCCGGAATCACATGTTGCCGGTGCCGGCGTCAATTTTTTCCGTCCCGGCACTGTTGTTCCTGTCGGCGTTCTTTTTCCCTGACCCGGCTTTGCCTTTCCCGGCATCGACTTTGCCTTTTGCGGTCGCGCTCTTGTCGGTTTCGGCGCGCGGGAAGAGGTTTGATGCGGGAGCGAGAGGCGCACCGACGGGCAGGAGGCTGAAGTTCTCCGCTTCGCCGATGATTGCGCCTACGGGCGGACCTGCCTGCGCGCCGGCGGTCGCTCCGTCGGGTTCACAGGCGGAAGCGCCGGCGCCCGCGGGAACGCCGAGTTGGGCCAGCATCAACGCGGATTTTCCCGGCATGACCGGCCACAGGTGCAGTGCGATTTTGCGCATGCACTCCAGCAGCGTATAGAGCACCGTATTCACCCGTTCCATGTCGCCCGCGGCGGCAAGCGCCCCGGGGGCGCTTGCGTCCACATACTTGTTCAGGGCGCGCACCAGATTCCAGAGCGCCTCAAGGGCGTCGGAAAAGCGGGTGTCGGCGAAAAACCGCTGATAGTCCGCCAAGCTGTCCGAAGCCGAGATTTTGAGGTTTTTTTCCGCCTCGGTATCCGCCCCCGGAGCGGGAACCTTGCCCGCGCACCAACGCGCGGCCATGGTCAGCACGCGGGAAAACAAGTTGCCGAGGTCATTGGCAAGGTCGGCGTTGTAGCGGGCCGTCAAGGCCTCTTCAGAAAAGTCGGCGTCGGAGCCGAAATGCATCTCGCGCAGGAGGAAATAGCGGAAAGCGTCAAGGCCGAGGCTGCGCGCCGTTTCCAGGGGCGGCACCACGTTGCCTATGCTTTTCGACATCTTCGCGGAGCGCGAGAGCCAGTATCCGTGCACATGCAGCCGACGGTACAGGGGCAGACCTGCCGCCGTGAGCATGGTCGGCCAGAACACAGCGTGCGGCTTGAGGATATCCTTGGCCACCAAGTGCTCGGCTGCGGGCCAGAAGCGCCTGAAATCCGCGCTTTCCGGGCCTCCCAGGGCCGTGAAGTAGGCGAGGAGGGCATCAAACCAGACATAGCAGACATAGTTCGCGTCAAAGGGCAGTTCTATGCCCCATTTAAGGCGCGTCTTCGGCCGTGAAATGCACAGATCGTCCAGAACGCCGCCTTCCAGCATGGACAGCGCTTCGTTGCGGTAGCGCTCCGGGCTGATGAATTCCGGGTTGTCCAGAATATGCTGTTTCAGCCTGTCCTGGTAGGCCGACATGCGAAAAAAGTAATTCTTCTCGCTGATATACTCGGGCTTGACCTGATGTTGCGGGCAGAGCCCGTTTTCCAGTTCTTTTTCCGTGTAAAAACGCTCGCAGCCGTAGCAGTAGTTGCCTCCGTACTCACCGAAATAGATGTCGCCCGCGTCGTACACTTTTTGCAAAAAGGCGCGGACGACTTCCCTGTGCTCCGGGCCGGAGGTGCGCACGAAACGCGTGGGCTCGGCATCCAGTTCCGGCCAGAGGGCGCGGAAGGCGGCGCTGACGTCGTCGGCTAGTTCTCGCGGCGTGCATCCGGCCTTGGCCGCCGCCTGTACAATTTTATCCCCGTGTTCGTCCGTGCCGGTGATGAACATGGCGTCCCGGCCCGACAGGCGGGCGAAGCGGGTCATGGCGTCGGCGACTATGGTGGTGTACGCGTGCCCCAGGTGCGGCTTTGCGTTGACGTAGTAAATGGGAGCGGTAAGGTAATAGGGAGTCATGCCGTTCTCAATGCGGTTCAGTGTGTTTCGTGCCCGCGCGCGCGCGCGGTATCGCCGGCATTGCCGGTTGCATCGGTATCTGCATCCCAGGGTTTCGTATTCGCGCGCATGCGCCCGGTCGCCTTGTCATGCCCGGCGGCGCCGCCGTTTTCCGAAAATCCGTCCGCATCGCCCGCCCCGTTGCGCCGGCCGTCCGTGCGCCGGGGAGGCGCAGCGTCGGAACCTTCCGCGCGCTGCGGCTTCATGTTTTCCCAGTCCTCAAGGCTGAATTCCTTTTCTTCACCCTCTTCGGAAAGCGCGGCAATGCTCCGGCTGAGCATGTTGACGCGCAGGATTTTCATAAGCCCCGTCGCGGTAGCGTATTTTTTCCCCGGCTTGGGACAGCGGCGGTTGAATTCCTCGTAATTTTCCTGCTCGAAGGAAAGACAGCAGAGCAGGCGGCCGCACATGCCCGAGAGTTTGACGGGATTGAGAAAGAGATTTTGCTCTTTGGCCATACGTATGGTCACCGGAGCGAATTTGCGCAGGTAACGGTGGCAACAGCAGACCATGCCGCAGTTGCCCAGAGCGCCGACCATCTGGGTTTCGTGGCGTACGCCTATCTGCCGCAGTTCGATGCGGGTGCGGTAGTTATGCACCAGGTCTTTGACCAGTTCGCGAAAATCTATGCGGGAAGGCGCCGTAAAATAAAAGATGATTTTGCTGCGGTTGTGCAGCACGTCCACGTCCACCAGTTTCATGTCCAGATTGCGGCGTTTGATGCAGCTTTTGCAGAAAGCGGCGGCCTCGGAGGCCAGTATGGAATTTTCCGCGTCGCGGGCTATGTCTTCGGCCGCGGCGATGCCGGAAAGGACTCCGGGGAGGGCGTTGCCGTCGTCGCCGGGCGGCAGGCTCACTCCTGCGGGCAGGACGCTGTCCACCGTCCCCAGCGCCCGACCCTGCTCGGTATCCACGAGCACATGGTCCCCGGGACGGGCGGCAAGCCCCTCGTCGGGGAAAAAGTAGACCTGTCCGCCCCGGCGCAGACGCACACCGAGAAAGCGTCCCGGGCTTTTTTCGTTTTCCGCTTCCAACGCCTTTTCTCCAGCCTTAGGCACAGTCGTTGCAGCTTCTTTTTTCCCTTTTCCTCCCTTTCTGTCAATGCGCGGCGCTCAACCACCGCGACGCCGGTTACGGTTCACTCCGCATCCGGCTCAGTCCGTCGGCCGGCGTACCCCTCCCTGAAGGGAGGGGTACCGGCAAAGGTCGTTCTGAAGAAAATTCGAAAAAACGGGCAATAACGCTTTTTCGTCCTGATTACACGCGCTTGTCGACTATTGTATGCTGTCCTGCACGCCGGGCAGCAGGATGAAGCTGTTTTCCCGCAACTTGGCGACATCGACGGTTTCATTGAGAATGCCGATGCTCTGCAGTTCCTGCGCGGTGGTGCCGAAAGCATCATAGGCGCCTTTGACCGAGGGAATATAATTGAAGGTTTTCAAAACGCCGGCGTTGAAGACCGCATCGCCCGCCACATACTTTTTCTCGACCTGGATGCGCGCGGCTTCGTCCTGGTTGTTCTGGATCCAGGCGGCGGCTTTCTGCATGGCCCGCGTATAGCGCGCGGCCGTATCCGGCTCGTTTGCGGCCAGCTTGGCGCTGACGTAAGCAGCGCAGCAATATTGCGTGTTGTACGGCGGCGTAACGGCCGAGTCCACCAGGATGGTCAGGTTGTCGGCCTTGGCGGCCACGGAAGCCACGGGATCGTTGGCGGCCAGGGCATCCACCGCGCCTCTCTGCAGGGCCAGGGGCAATTCGGCATTGGAAAAAACGATAAAGTCCACTTCCGAGTTCTTGTCGCCCACCTTGACGCCCGCCGCGGCCAGGGCCCGTTTGGCGAACATGATGGGGCTGCTGGTCAGGCTCGGCACGCCGATGCGTTTGCCTTTGAGGTCCGCGAGTGTTTTGACGGAGGACGTCGCCGGCACGAGTACCTTGTCGCATCCGGTGTGCAGGCCGGAGGTGATTTTGATGGGCAGGCCGTTGGACAGCGGTTGCACCAGCGTGGCCAGCAGGCCGAAGCTCGCGTCGATGCGGCCCGCGGTGACGGCTTCAAAGTTGGTGCCCGGCGCAAGTTTCAGCGCTTCGACGTCCAGACCCTCCTCGGCGAAGAACCCTTTTTCTATGGCGATGTGCAGAGGGCCTTCGCACAGGCCTCCCATGTAACCCACCACGAGGCGCTTGCCCGCCGCCAGCGGCGCGGGCGCCGTCGACAACAACAGGCCGACAAGCAGAACGGCGATGCTCAGATACGTTTTCATTGTTTGCAACTCCTTTGACGGTTGAAGGTTGATGCGTCCCGAACGCAGTGAGGGGCGGAGGCTACGCTCCGTCAATACATCCGCGTTTCCCTATATCTGGTAAGCCGGTTCTTTGATTTGGCCGCCGAAATTGAGGATTTTGAGGACGGCGCTGCGCAGCCGCAGAAAATCCTCCCCGCCGCGCGCTCTGGGCCGGGCAAGGTTGACGGACGCAACGGTTTCGATTTTTGCCGGTCCGGGGGTCATCACCACTACGCGGTCGGAAAGATAAAGGGCTTCGTCCACATCGTGGGTGACCATGATCATGGTGATGTTTCTGTCCTGCCGGATACGCAGTATTTCGTCCTGCATGTTCATGCGGGTAAAGGCGTCGAGGGCGCCCAGCGGTTCGTCCAGAAGCAGCAGGCGCGGCCGGTTGATCAGCGCTCTGGCCAGGGCGGCGCGTTGGGCCATGCCCCCGGAAAGCTGGTGCGGATAGGCCCTGTCGAAATCGGCAAGGCCCACCAGGTGCAGAAAGTGTTCGACTTCCGCCTTGTTTTCCCGGTAAATTTTTCTGGCTTTGAGGCCGAAGGCCACGTTGGCGTGCAGGTTCAACCAGGGAAAGAGCAGTGGGTTTTGAAAGACGAGGCCCCGTTCGGCGTGCGGTGCGGTGATGAGCCGGCCGTCCAGGCGCAGTTCGCCTGCGTCGGCCTGCTCAAGTCCCGCGATGAGGCGCAACAGGGTGGATTTGCCGCATCCCGACGGTCCGATGACGGAGATGAAGGCGCCGGCTTCCACGTCCAGGCTGATGTCGCTGAGCGCGGGTATTTCGGTCCCGTCGTGTCGCCGGAAGGATTTGCTCACCCTGTCCACGCGCAGGGCGCCCGGCGCTTCCGCCGCCGGCCCGGCGGGGGAAGCTGAGCTTGTCCGGGCCGCGGGCGATGCGTCACGCTGCGGCGTTCCGCCTACCATTTTATCACCCCTTTCTGCCATACCAGCAGATGGTCGCGGAGTTTGAAAAGCAGGGTGATAAGGCTGTAAAAACTCACGGCAATGATGATCAGGCCCGCGTAGACGTTGGCGTAGGAGAGCATTTCGCGCTGCCAGTTGATGTACCAGCCGATGCCGTTTTTCACGCCGACCATTTCCGCCGTCATCAGGGTGATGAATGAGGAGCAGGTGCCGGTGAACAAGCCGATGAAAATGAACGGCATGGAGGCGGGGATGCCCACCCTGAAGATTTGGAACCAGCGTCCGGCGCCCAGGGTGCTGGAGACTTCAAAATAGGCGTTCTGCACATTCAGGATGCCGCTGGAGGTCATCACCGTGGTGGGGAACCAGACCGAAAGCGCGATGAGAAAAACGCCGCCCCAGAATGTCGTGGGAAAGGCCACCAGCACAATCGGTATCCAGGCAGTCGGGGGAATCGGGCCGAGAATGCGGATCAGCGGGTTCACCCAGTAGGCGGCCTTTTTGCTGAAGCCCACGGCGATGCCGGTCACAATGCCGCACAAGGCTCCGCTGAAAAAGCCGCTGAACAGCAGTACGGCGGAAGACCCCAGGCAATCCGCCAGCAGATAGCGCCAATCCTGCGCCAGCACGCTCAAAATCCTGTCGGGCGAAGGAAAGAAAATAGGAGGCAGCGCGGCCAGTTTGTCGGTAACCACGTTAAGGATGTTGAGAAACAGGAGCGACGCGCCGTAAAAGTACGCCTTGCCCTCCAGCCGCGCTCTGAAGCCGGCATGAGCGTGAGCAGCCAGGGCTGCCGCAAAAAAGTACGCCGCCGCGGCCGTGAGCAGATAGAAAAAATACGGTCGGTTCACAGGCGGATGGTCCGGGCTGTCGGGCAACAAAAGCTCCGGAACGACAGCCAGCACGGCCGACAGGAACGGCCACCAGCAAACCGCTCGTTGCCCGTACTCGCGTTTCAGACGGCTCAGGCCGCCGCACCGGGGGTTGCGCATCATTTCCTTTCCGGCGCGGCGCCGGGAAGCCTCAGGCGTGCATGCAGCAAAACAGCAGCGTGAGTAATGCATTCTCCGGCACAATGCGGAAGGAATTATTTTGTATATGGATATGCGTCGAATGCGGAATACGGCGTCAGTGAGTATATCCTGCCGTTTTTTCAATCATTTTCAGCGTGCCGTCCAGTTGGAGTCCGGCCGGACTCTTGCTGCTCATCGCCCGCTCCAGCGCCGTTATGCCCTTGATGACCGTGGAATGTCTGCGGTTGAACTGTCTGCCGATAGCTTCCAACGACAGGGATGTGTGCTTGCGGGCCAGGTAGAAGGCAGTATTCCGCGCTGCCACGTATTCCTGCCTGCGGCTTTCCGACATGAGTTGCTCTCTGCTGATGCCGAATGCACTGCATACGGAACTGATGATGCTTTCCATATCCGCGGCGGGGCAATACCCGCTGTGCCGGCTCACGACTTCCCAGGCAAGATCCGGCGTGATTGCCGCGTTCAATACGGAGGCTTTGAAGATAAGCATCTGCAGGCAGCTCTCGATTTGGCGCACGTCGGCGTTGACGTGTCTGGCCAGCATGTCTTCCACGTCTTTCGGCAGTTGCACCTGGTGCACGGAAGCCTTGTGGCGCAGAATACGCCGCCGGGTTTCCTCGTCCGGGCGCTCGATAAACGACAGGATGCCCGCGGAGAGACGGGAAAGAAGCTGTCCGTCCAATCCTTTTATGTCCCGAGGCGCAAAAGAACTGGAAAAGACGGTTTTCCCGCCGCGTTCGTGAATACTGTTCAGCGCGGCCAGCAGCTCGCCTTGCGTCTTGTCCTTGCCCTGCAGAAAATGGATGTCTTCGAGAAGCAACAGGTCGAGGTCCCTGTGCCTGGCTTTAAAGGCCGGGATATCCCCCGCTCTGAGCGCGAACACGAAACGGGAGGCGAATTCTTCCGCCGTCAGGTATTCGACTTTGGGCAGACAGCGGTTGCATACCTTGCTCAACGCGTTGCCGATAGCCTGCATCAGGTGCGTTTTGCCCAGGCCGGGGGCTGAACTCAGGAAAAGTATGTCCGGGCTTTTCGCTGTTTCGCACATGCACAGCGACGCGGCGTGCGCCAACCTGTTGCCGGGTCCGACAATGAAATCGTCAAAGGAAAAACGCCAGGTGGGCTCCTGCCGCGTCGGGGCCGCCCGCGAACCGGACGCCAAGGGAAGAAAAAGTTGCCCGGCCGGGAGCGGTCTGGGCGCGAGTGAACAGTTCGCCGACGCCGCTGCCTGGTTGGAGGGCCGGAGTTTTTCCGGGGCAGCCGTCAGTCCCGCTTCTTCAGTATCTTTTTCCGGCGTCCCGGCGGGCGCGGAATCCGGCGAATCCGCCTGCGGGCAAACGGGGCTGTATTCCACGCTCACCGCGTAGTCCTCCCCCATTACCTCCGCAACGGCCTTTTCCAGATGCGCCGAGAACCACGAGCGCACATGGGAGCAGACGAATGCCGACGGGGCGCGCAACAGCAAATCTTTGCCGCGACGCACGGGAATCAGCGGGTGAATCCAGAGCTTAAGCTGCCCAGGAGAAATACTTTTTCCCAGAATTCCGCAAATTTCAGACCATTTCTCATGCATGGGTCATGTTGTAGGGAACCTCGGACCCGGAAGCAAGGGAGGAATTCCCCCCGAATCCCTGTCAAGCAAAAATTGCTTTCACAGCATTTGTATGGTTTATCTTATTAATATATAAGCTGATTTTGTATCTCATCCACTATTGTCGCAAAATGAAAAAGCCTTGCTCGTCAAGGCGATAGCGTGTCTCCTGCTGCGGCAATCACAGTAACCATCCGGGCAATTAACAGTCGAAAAGACATTTTCCTCTTATTTTTGTAAAAAATCGCTTTTTTTCTCGTCCGTCGTACCGGCATGCGTTTTGCGGGCAAGGTATCCGCCGGGGTTCTCCGCAACTTCGCCGGGGCTCTTTCCCGAACCTTGAAAACGACAGGCGGGAATGCAGGGGAATTACCGGTGGTGTGCCGGTCAAGCCCGGTCTGCCGGAAAACGGAGAATCCGGTCGGGAATGCGGGGAAATTACCGGCTGTGTGCCGTCGCAGGCAGCAACGGGGGGAGGAGAGGGGGATGCGCAGAGAGGCGTCGAATCAATCCGCGCGGACACGGTCCGCAGTACCCTGCGCCTGCCTGAGGGCGGACAGATGCGGGCAATCGCGTGCTCAAAGCAGGCAACGCAAGCCGATACGCTCCGACTGAGGGCGGGCCGATGCGGTCAACCCGCGCAGACGCGGGCCGCGGGCCGGGGCGTTGCCGGCGCGCGGCGTCCCGCAGGACGCTCGTCCGCGACGCGCTCTTCCAAAAAAAGGTCGGGGGAAGCGAAGATATGGCGGAGGAAGGCGTTGTTCAGACCGTGCCCTGAACAGTAAACGGTGAAACGGCCTTGCAGGGGGAGAGGCGACATGGCCGTGTCGCCGATGAAATCCAGAAGCTTATGACGCGCAAATTCGTCTTCGTATCGCAGGCCGTCCGGATTGAGCACGCCCGTGTCGTCGAGAATGACGGCGTTGTCCAGACTGCCGCCCAAACCGAGTCCGGCCTTGTGCAGCATCTCCACATCCCGCAGAAAACCGAAGGTTCTGGCTGACGCAACGGCGGAAAACGAGTCAGGGGTCAGATCCAGCGTCATGCGTTGCGCGCCGATGGCCGGGTGAGGAAATTCAACGAAATAATCCACGAAAAATCCGTCATAGGGTTCAGCGCGGATCCACTTGCCTTCCGCGGCAAACCGGACCGGACGCTTGATACGCAGTATCCTGCGCGCGCAGGACTGCCGGCGTATGCCGGCCTTGGAAATCAACGCGACAAAGGCTGCGGCGCTGCCGTCCATGATGGGAATTTCGCCGCCGTCGACATCGACGTGAATATTGTCGACGCCGAGGCCGTGCAGGGCAGCCGTAAGATGTTCCACCGTGGCAACGGAAACGCCGTTTCCGCCCAGAGTGGTCGCAAGAAAGGCCGTCGTCACCGCATCGGGCGCGGGTCGAACGGCGCGCGAACCGTCCGGCGTGCGGACATGGAACACTATGCCGGCATTCCCGGCCGCCGGGCGCAATGTGACGCTTACCTCTTTCCCGCTGTGCAGCCCTATGCCGGAACAGGAAATCCGCCGCCCTATGGTTGTCTGCCGCATGCATGCCTCCGTGTGTACCGCCTGTATGCAAAAAGCATTCCGAAAACTATATATTTATATCATCGTGTAATTATTATAGAAAATTTTGCGCATGGAGCGGGTCATCGTGTGCTTTTTCACACAGTGCGTTGTTTACGCACGGGCTGTTGGGCATTACCGGCGCAGGCGGGCGGCGAGAACCCTGTCCCTGCCTGCGCGATCCGCATGCAGGCGGGTTTCGCGCCAAGGGCCCGCGCGCAGGGCGGACAGGAGCCGGGCTCCCTGATGTGCTCCTATTTCCAGCAGAAGGACGCCGCCCGGCTTGAGCAGTGTTTCCGCGCGGCGCATGATGCTCAGGGCGGCTTCGCTGCCGTCGGTGCTTCCTTCCGGTCCGCGGGCGGGGAAGGGCACGAGGGCTGTTTTCGGTTCGTGTTCGCGTATTTCGCGCGGCAGGAGGACATATTCCTCTGTACTTACATAGGGAGGGTTGCCGACCAGCAGATTCAGTGATTGTTCGCGCAGGGGAGGGTAGTTGAAATCGGCGCGGAGAAAGGCGATGCGGCCGCATCCCAGGGCGCGGCAATTCCGGGAGGCGAGCCGCAACGCGCCTTCGCTTATGTCGAGGGCCACGCCTCTCCAGTTGTCGGGCAACTCCAGGTCCAGAACCGCGGCAAGGCAGCCGGAGCCTGTGCCGAAATCGGCAAAGACGGCCTTGTCCGCGCCGTGCCGGCAACTTGGGGCGGCGGATGAAGCGAGTTCGACGAGCAGTTCGCTTTCCGGGCGGGGTATGAGCACTTCCGGTCCGACTGTAAAGAGGTAGCCGTAAAACTCTTTTTTTCCCACGATATAGGCGGTCGGCTCGCCTGACGCGCGCCGTCCGATAAACGCGAAGGCTTTTGCCGCGAGTGTCGGGTCCAGGAGTTGTCGGGGCGACATCAGCAGCTCTTTGAGCAAATCCGCTCTGTCCATGCCGCAGGCAGCGGCCAGAAGGACTTCCGCCGTCAGGCGGGGACTGTCCGCGCCTGCGTTGTCCAGGCAGCGCGCGGCGGCGGCGAGGAAGCGCCCCGCATCGGCGGGGAAAAACTCCGGGTCGACGGGGGACGGCTCGGTACCGGCGGGAAAGCGCTCTGCGTCGGCGGGGAAGGGCTCGGTATCGGCGGAGGAGCGCCGGGGGTCGTCCCCGGCGCCCGCCGGCGGGGCGGCGGCACGGCGCGGGTTGTACACGGCGCGGGGCTACAGTTCGGACTGTGCTTTGAGTTTTTCCGCCTGGGCTGCGGTGGTCAGGGCATCGACAATTTCCTGAATGTCGCCTTCAAGAATCTGTTCCAGTTTGTAGAGGGTCAGGTTGACGCGGTGGTCGGTCACGCGGCTTTGGGGGAAATTGTAGGTGCGGATACGTTCGGAGCGGTCTCCTGAACCGACCTGGGAACGGCGGTTTGCGGCCTGTTCGGCGTGCAGCCTGTCCTGCTCGGCCTGCAGGAGGCGTGAACGGAGCACCTTCAGCGCCTTGGCCTTGTTTTTGTGCTGGGATTTTTCATCCTGGCAGGAAACGGTGATGCCGGTCGGGATATGCGTCACGCGCACGGCCGAATCGGTGGTGTTGACGCTTTGGCCTCCCGGCCCGGAGGAGCGGAAGACGTCGAAACGCAGGTCGTCGGGTTTCAGGTCTACGTCGGCTTCTTCGGCCTCGGGCATGACGGCCACGGTTGCGGCCGAGGTGTGAATGCGCCCTTGCGATTCCGTGACCGGCACGCGCTGCACCCTGTGGGTGCCTGCTTCGTATTTCAGGCAACTGTAGGCTTTCCTGCCGCTCAGGAGGGCGATGACTTCCTTGCAGCCGCCGGCGGCGGCGTCGCTCATTCCCAGAACTTCCACCGTCCAGCCGCGCGCTTCCGCGTAGCGGGCGTACATGCGGAAGAGGTCCGCGGCAAAGAGGGCGGCTTCTTCTCCGCCGGTTCCGGCGCGGATTTCCAGGATGATGTTTTTGTCGTCCAGCGGGTCCGCGGGGAGAAGCAGGAGGGTCAATTCCTGTTCCAGGCGGGTCGCTTCCGCTTCCAGGCGCTTCAGTTCCTCGCGGGCCATCTCCCGGATGCCGTTGTCCTCGTCCTGGAGCAGTGGAGCGCTTTCGGCTATCTGGCTTTTGACTGCTTCATAATGTTTGAAGCGTTCCACAATCTCTTTGAGATCCGCGTGGGCTTTGGCCAGTTTGCGGTAGCGTTCCTGGTCGGCAGGGGCCTCCGGGTCGGCAAGCTGCCGCTCGAGGTCTTCATGGGTATTCTTCAGATTTTCCAGTTTGGCGAACATCGGGCGGTTGTTTTTCCGGTTGTGCGGACGTCGGGCGGTTGTACGGGCCGGGTTGTTCAGGTCCCGCCGTGCATAAGGGCAGAATCGTTCAGGTTCCGCCGTTCATAGGGCGGGGTGGTGATTACGGCGTCTGCCGTGTCGCCCAGGGCTTCTTTAAGGGCAACAAGGGCGACTTCCAGTTCCCGGTAGTCCGGTTCACGGGTGGTGAGAAGTTGCAGGAGCATGCCCGGCCCGCGCGCGAGAAGGCCCGGCAGGAAGGAGCGTATGTCGGCGGAGGCGCGGATGGCTTCGTAAGCCAGGGCGCTTATGGGCGCCATGAGCAGAAGTTTGAAAACAATGATGACCGTATGCTTGATCAGGGCGGATTCCGGCGTCCAGAGGGACAGCAGGGCGGGCACAAGCGCCGCATGCAACAGGATGGACAGGGACAACACGAAGAGCAGAAAGGTCGTTCCGCAGCGCGGGTGCAGGCGGCTGAAAGCGGCGGCGGCTCCGGCCGTCACCGGATTTTCGCCGTGCTCGTAGGCGGCGATGGTTTTGTGTTCGGCCCCGTGGTATTCGAAAACGCGGCGGATATCCGGCACGCAGGAAATGCAGGCTATATAGCCGATGAACATGATGAATTTCAGCAGTCCGTCCCATAGGTGGAAGGAGAGATCTTCCACTTCTCCGGACAGGGAGAGGGCGTTCAGCCCGAGGGTCAGCAGGTGCGGCAGGACCACGAACAGCATGAGGGCAAAGCCCACGGCGCCGAACAGGGCCAGAACGAGATGCCGGTTTTCGAGACGTTCGCCCTCGGCCTCTGCAGCGAGTGCGGCAGACAGGTTGAGCGCCCTGATGCCGTTGACCAGGGTGTCTACCAGCAGAGGGAAACCGCGCAGCCAGCGTTTGCGCGCAAGTCCGGAATTGAAGCAACTGCGCCAGGGGCCGGTCAGGGCGATGATGCCGCCGCTGCCGGTGCGGACGGCAACGGACACGGTACCGCCGTTGCGCATCATGATGCCTTCTATGACCGCCTGCCCGCCGACGGCGAGGCTTTCCCGACTGTCGTCGGCATCGTCGACGGCGTTTGCGCAGGCGGCGGGCAAGGCCGCGAAAAGGGCGAAAAGGGCAGCGGAGTATTCGGCGCGGGCGGCTGAGTGCAAACGCTGCCTCTTATTGTTGCGCGCGGGCGTATTTTTTGCGGAAGCGGTCGATACGTCCGGCGGTGTCCACGAAACGTTGCTTGCCGGTATAAAACGGGTGACAACGCGAGCAGATTTCCATGGAGATTTTTTCGCCTTTGGTGGAGAGGGCTTCGATGGAACGGCCGCAGGCGCAGCTTATGACGGCCTTGTACAGCTTCGGATGAATATCTTTTTTCACGGCTGACCTCGTCGGGCGCCGGGGACTTCGCAGGGGTGTACGGCAACCGCGCCGTCCGGGGACAGGCGCATTGCCGTGCCGCGATTGCCCGGGCAGGAGTTGTGTTGAATTTTTATCAATACGCCCGATGCGGACATTTGGCAAGAAAAAAATCGAAAAAAGAACTGCCGACGCGTTGCGTCATGCCGTAAGCGCGGGAAGGCCGGCGCGCCGCGGGGGCGCGCCGGGAAACGGGTGCGGCGGAGCTGCGCTATTTTTCCGCCTGGTCTTTGCGCAGAAAATCAATCAGCGTCTGTTCGCGCGCCGAGCGGCGTTGTTGTATTCTTTCCGCGGGCCAGTCGAAGTAGCCTTTGCCGGTTTTCAGGCCGAGCTTTCCTGCCGCGCGCAGGTCGTCCACCAGGGAAGGCGCTTTTTTGTAGGCGCAAAGCTTGCCGCCCAATTCATCCAGCAGGGCGCCCAGGATGTCCCATCCGCCCATGTCGGCGCTTTCAATGGGGCCGGTTTGCGCGTAACGGCGGCCGAGGCTGTAGACGACCGCCTTATCCACGGTTTCCGCCGAAGCCCAGCCCTGTTCCACGATGTACACGGCTTCGCGCAGCACTGCCGCCTGAATGCGGTTGATGATGAAGCCGGGCACGGCCGTGCTCAGTTCGATAGGCATATTGCCGATGGATTCCACCCATTGCACGGCGGTTTTGCGCACGGCATCCGAGGTCGCCGAACAGGGGCAGACCTCGACCGTGGGCATGAGATAGGGCGGCGTGAAAAAGTGGATGGAAAGAAAACGCTCGGGGCGTTTGAAGACGGTGCGGATTTCCTCAAGGTCGAGACCGGAGGTGTCCGTGGCGATGACGGCGTGTTCCGGGCAGGCGGCCTCCACCACGGCAAAGACGTCGTGTTTGACCTTCAGGACCTCGGCGACGGACTCCATGATCAGGTCGGCGCCGGCGGCGGCTTCTTCCAGCGTAGTGACGCCGGTGATATTTTTTCTGATCTTGTCTCCTTCTCCGGCCGGCATGAGTTTGTTGTTTTCGTACAGGGCTATGGCCCGGTCTATGCTGTCGAGTCCGCGTTTGATGCTTTCCGGCGAGCGGCCGAACAGCTTGACGGCATAGCCGGCTTTGGCGGCGAGAAAGGCGACTCCGTGTCCCATGGTTCCGGTGCCGAGACAGGCTACCGTATTGATGTTTGCTGCCCGCATGGCGACGACTCCTCTGTAGTGGTTACGTGTTTCAATCGGCAGCCGGCGCAGGCCGCCGACTGACTCCGTCCCGGCTGCTGTCCGCCGGGTGAAAAAGATTGCCTTTGGCGGCCTGCACCATAGCACACGCGCGGCAAAAATGACAACCTCCCGGAAGTGTCCGACGTAATGCCGATTGTAAAAACATGAAAAAAAACAGATAGATGTCTAGCAACTCGATTCTCAGCGTACCGCTGCTTGTCGGGCAAAACGAGAAAATCCCGGCTGTCGGCAAGGCTTCGTCGCTTTTCTCCTCCCGCGTGACGTGGTCGCCCGGCGGGAACCGGCAGTATGTCGCTTGCAATACCTTATGATATTTCAAAAAGATGTAGAATATTTCATTTTTTGCATTTTTTTACCCGGCACAGTATACATTTTTCGCGTTCCGCAGTCGAAGCTTGTGCAGCCGACGGTATCCCGACCTTGCCGAACTCTGATGAAAATCGCTCGATGCCTCGCAACGCCGGTGCTGCTGCCGGCCTTCATCCTCTGCCTGTTGCCCGGCACGGCGGCGGGCGATGTGCAGCTTTGCGGCGACCCCGCCTTTGCTCCGCTGATGGAGCGTCTTGTCGCGGACGGCTTTTCCCGCGCGTACATTGAAGATATTTTCGCGCGTCTCGGACCGCGCGCCTATACCCCGGCATACACGGGCCTCAAACTGCAGGAACTTTTCGGCATTGCCGGCATCGGCGTCAACCGGAACGACGCGCCGAAGCCGGAACCGCCCGACGGCTTTGAACCCCCGCTGCCGGAAGTGACCGTCGGCGACTGTCTCGAATTCGTCAAACAACAGGACGCAATGCTGCAGGCCGTCGAAAAGAAGTACGGTGTAGGGCGTTCCGTGCTCCTGAGTCTGATGCTGGTGGAAACGGCAATGGGTCGGGACCTGGGCCGGGATATCGCCCTGCGCGCGACGGCATGCATGGCGCAGACGACCGATGCCGCGCAACTCGCCGCCGCCGGCAACACCCGCCAGGCGCGGAGGATCAACACCGCGCGGCTGGCCGATACGCTGCGCCTGCGTTCCGAGCGCGCATACGGAGAAGTGGTCGCCCTGCTGCGCTGGTGCGCGGCAACGGGGCTGGATGCGGCGCGCATTCCGGGTTCAATATACGGGGCCGTCGGATTGTGCCAATTCATGCCCTCCAATATCGAACCCTACGGCGTCGACGGCGACGGGGACGGGAAAATCAACCTGTACACCCCGGCAGACGCCGCCCACAGCGCCGCCCGCTACCTGGAAGCCCACGGCTGGCGCGGCGCGGCAACGGACGAACAACGCCGCAAAGTGCTCACGGCCTACAATGATGACGGCTTTTACGCTTCTTTTGTTCTTGGGTCGGCAAAACGCATGGAACAAGCCCTGGCGGGAAAAATTTCACCGAAAAGCGCCGCGCTGCCCGGATTCGGCGTCCCGTCCGCGCGCCTGAACCCGAGCCTGCGCCGCCTCCGGCCGGTCCCCGCGCGCGCCGCGGTCCGTTCCCTCGGCGATTACAAAAGCCTGCTGCCTTGACGTTTATCCAACGGCAAAAGCCGTCGGCTTTCCCGTCGATTTTCGTAATCCCGTTTCCCCGCAACGCGCCCCGTCCGACGTTCACAAGCCCACAAACTCTCGCGGCAGGCCGGTCAGAGCCGGCGCAAGACAAATGCTCCCAGGCGCTTCAACTGCCCGCTCTGTTTGGATGGGGCAGGCCGGTCAGAGCCGGTGCAGGGCAAATGCTGCTTCCGCGTCCCCGTTCGGCCTACGCTGCGTTATTTTCCTGCGGAAAAGAGCGGCGCCGCCCGGCTGACCACTTCAGAACCGGCAAAAACATACGCCACGTCCCCGGCCCGGAGCATGAAGCTCCCGCCGGGATTGGCGACAATCTCATCGCCGCGCAGCACGCCGATGACGGTAAGGCCGTGCTTGGCGCGCAACTCGGAATCGGCAAGGGTCACCCCGTCCAGGGGCGATTGCGCTTCCACGCCGACGGCCGTGACGTTGATTTCCGGCATTTGTTTCCGGAGAGCCTCCAGAGGGATTCCCGGCACATGCAGCTTGCGCGCCATGGCATAATTTTCCGAACGCACGTCGTGTACAAACCTCTCAATGTCCGCGCGCGGCACAAGATACCTGGAAAGCACGCGCGCAAAGATTTCAACGGCCGTTTCAAACTCTTCGGGAATGACGTCGCTCGCGCCGAGTTCGCGCAGGGCCTCCACTTCGCCGAGAAAACGCGTGCGCACCACAATATGCAATCCCGGAGCCATGTGCCTGGCCGCTTCCGTAATACCGCGCGCCGCCGCCGGATCGGAAATGACCACGGCCAGCACCCTGGCCCGCGCAACCCCGAGCGCCTGAAGCACCGAAGGATGCGTGGCATCGCCGTAGCTTATGGGTTCCGTGCCGGCATACGCGCGCACCGTATCGGGGTTCATCTCAAGAACGGTGTACGGAATACCGGACAGTTTGGCCGTCCTGGCCAGATATTTCCCCCCTATGCCGAAGCCGATGATGATCAGATGGTCGCGCAACGCCGTATCTTCCGGCATCGTCTCCTCGTCGACGCGCAATTTGCCTGCGGTCAGGCGGGTGACGAGGGGCGAACCGGCAACGGCGGAAGCGAAGCGCGGAGCGGCGGCAATGAGAAAAGGCGCGGCGGCCATCGTTGCAATACTCGCGGCCAGAAAAATCTGGTACGAATCGGGCAGGATCAGCCCGTGGTCAAAGCCGGACTTGGCCAGAACAAAGGAAAATTCTCCAATCTGGCACAGGGCCAGCCCGGCAATGATCGCCGGGCGCAACGGATAGCCCAGCAGCAGGCTGACCGGAAACACAACCAGCGTCTTGCAGAACATGAGAAAAACCGTGACGGCCGCAATTTCCAAAAGGTGGGCGGTGAAAAAGCCCAGGTTCAGCAACATGCCCACCGACGTGAAAAAAAGGCTCGTGAACACCTCCTTGAACGGCAAAACCCCCTCCAGCGCGCTGTGGCTGTACTCGGACTCGGACATGATGAGCCCGGCCATAAAGGCCCCCAAAGACAGCGAAAGGCCGAGAGCGGAGGTAATCATGGCAATGGAAAGACAGATGCCCAGGGTCGTGATAAGAAACAACTCACGGCTGCGCGTTTTCACCACCAAGGCCAATCCGGCGGGCACCAGCCTGCGCGCCAGCAGAAAGCCCCCGCCCATCAGCCCGACGGTCTTCATTCCGGACAGCAGCAGGTCGATCCCCGTTCCCTCGCCGCTCAAGCCGCTCCCCGCCAGCAGGGGGACAGCCAGCACCATCGGCACGATGATTAAATCCTGAAAAATGAGTATGGAAAGGGAAATGCGCCCGTACGGACTCTCCATCTGTCCGGACTGCTGCAATATTTTCAAAACGATGGCCGTGGACGACAGGGCCGCGAGAAAACCCGCGAACACCGCCCTGTTCAAAGACCCGAGCGCGAACAGCGCCACCGGCACAACCACCAGCGTGGTCAGCCCGACCTGCAGCGCCCCCCCCAGAAATACCGGCTTGCGCAGACGCATCAACTCGCTTACGGATAACTCCATGCCTATGGAAAACATCAACAGCACTATGCCGATTTCGGCCATCAGTTCGACTTCGTGCACGGCGCTGACAAGGCCCAGTCCGTAAGGACCGCAGACCACCCCGGTCAAAAGGAACCCCACCACGGGCGGAATTTTTATTTTGTGACATCCGTAGATGACGAGTATAGACAAACAAAAGATAGTTACGAGTTCATTAAGAAGGGGCAAGTCCATGCTGACTCCCGTAAGCGGCCCGCTGCGGGCGGGAAGGTTCGGCGCGCCGTGAACACAAGGCAACAACGCGGGTGATGACGACATGGGCAACACCGAGCCTTGCGGCAATGCGCCCGCACCCATGATAAAAGCTCTCGTCGAATTGCGCAAGCTGAGCAAATTTTTCGACAGCGCTCCTTCCCTCCTGTCGGGCGCTCAAAGCCTCCCGGCGGTGCGCGGAGTATCTCTGCGTATTGCGCCCGGCGAAACCCTGGGGTTGGTGGGCGAATCCGGCTGCGGCAAATCCACCCTGGGACGCATGGCCGCGGGCCTTCTTGAGCCGTCCGGAGGCGATGTGTTCATCAACGGACTACCTTTGTGGGATAAAAAAGCGCACAAGGATTACCGGGCCTTCCGGAGAAGTCTGGCCGGTGTCGTGCAGATGATTTTCCAGGACCCCTATGCCTCGCTGGACCCGCGCATGAGTATAGGCGAAAGCATCGCCGAACCGTTGCTCTGCTCCCGAACATTCCCGACAGGAAGTTCGCCCCTCGCGGACTGTTCCGCGTGCGGCGCGGACAGATCCCGGCAGAGCCCGGATGCCTTGTCCGTGCCGCGCCGGGGGCGAAAGCCCGCCGGGGATGAAATCCGCGGGCGGGTGCGGGTGATGTTGGGCAAGGTAGGCTTGGAAGCGGACGCCGCCGCGCGCAGGCCGCACGAGTTTTCCGGCGGACAGCGCCAGCGCATCGCCGTCGCCCGCGCCCTGATTACCGAGCCGGCCTTTGTCGTCTGCGACGAGCCGACCTCTTCGCTCGACGCCTCGGTGCAGTCCCAGGTGTTGAATCTGCTGCTGGATTTGCAGGAAGAATTCGGCGTGTCTTATCTGTTCATCTCGCACGATCTTGCCGTCGTCCGGCACATGAGCGACCGCATCGCCGTCATGCGCAAAGGCAGGCTGGTGGAAGAAGGCGACGCCGATCAGGTATTTTTTCATCCCGCGCAGGACTATACCCGCCTGCTTACAGCCGCGTCGACGTGACACGGGGCTTCGCCCAAGGTCATCCTGTTCTCCTCGACTTCATAACGCAATATTATGGGAACCTCTAAAAACCGTCTTTTTGCCCCATGGCGGCGTCGGTCTCCTTTCGCCAACTGGCCGAATATGTTGAATATATTCCCCTTATCGAACTCACCTTTTTTGCCGGAAAACAGAAAATCCAGGTTTTTAGAGGTTCCCTTATGTAAATTCAGCATGTTACAATAAACGGCGTACTTGTGTAACCACTTGAATTTTTTGAGAAATTATGAGAACTGATCGACCTTGGGCTTCGCCGCGCGCCCTATCCGAAATAGGCTTTCTGCACCTGCGGGTCGTTTTTCAGTTCGTCGGCGGTGCCGCATGCGGTTACCCGGCCTTGGGCCAGCACATAGCCGTAGGACGAGACTGCCAGCGTCTGCCGCACGTTCTGTTCCACCAGGAAGACGGCCGTGCCCGCCTCGAGGACGGCCCGAATTATGCGGAAATTATCGTTGACCAGGGCGGGCGAGAGTCCCAGCGACGGTTCGTCCACAATCATCAGGCGCGGTTCGTGCATAAGCCCGCGCCCGATGGACACCATGGCCTGTTCCCCGCCGGACATGGTTCCCGCAGCCTGCTCCCGCCGTTCCGCAAGTCGGGGAAAAAGGTTGTAGACCTTTTCCAGCGAGGCGCGCACCTTGCTCTTGGAGCGTTCCAGGTACGCGCCCATGAGCAGATTTTCCTGCACGCTCATTTTGGGGAAAATCCGCCGTCCTTCGGGTATGCAGGCTATGCCGAGCGCTGCCGTCCTGTGCGGAGGGAGCTTTGATATCTCAATGCCGTCGAAGGTGATGCTCCCCTCGCGCGGCGGGGTAAGCCCGACGACGGCCCGGATAAGCGTGGTCTTGCCCGCACCGTTGGCGCCCAGCAGGCAGGTGATGCGCCGCGGCGGAATCTCCATGCTCACGTCATGAAGTACGCGGGCATTGCCGTAAGCAACGCTGAGGTGTTCTATACGCAAGGGCTGGAACATGTTTTCTCCGGTCTGTTCCCCTGCACCGTCGATTGAGATTTCAACGGGTTACCTTTGAGGGTCCGGGGGAAATCCGTTCCCCCGCCGAGGGTTGAGGTGGCGCCCAAAGTTAATCGGCATTTCCTTAAAAAAATTGAATCACAGTTCCGCGCCCAGGTAGGCTTCCCGCACCTGCGGGTCGGCGGTCACGCTCTCGTAATCTCCCTCGCACAGCTTGCGCCCGAAGTTCAGTACAGCGCAACGGGTGCTGACCCGCCTGACGACTTCCATTTCATGCTCGATGAGCACCATGGTCAGCGGTTGCCCCCCCATGTCCATGTGGAGCACTTCATCCATGAGCCGGCGTGTTTCCTCATGCGTCATGCCTGCCGACGGTTCATCCAGAAAAAGCAGCCGGGGACTGCCGATCAGGGCGCGACACACTTCCACCCGGCGGCGGTCTATCATGTTCAGTTCGCTCACGGGCCGATGTACGCGGCCGGCGAGCAGGGGATTCAGGGCGCGCAGCAGGGCGCGGGCGCGCTCCAGACCGGCCTCGTAGTCGGTCCGGAAGGCGCGGCGCCGCAGAACATTATGCACAAAGCCCGTATTGAGGTTTTTGTGGTTGCCTATCATGATGTTGTCCAGAACCGTGAGATCCAGGCAAAGGCGCGAACGCTGGAAGGTACGCGCTATCCCTCTGCGGCAGATATCCTGGGCGGACATGCCGGTCACGTCTTCCCCGGCGAAGACGACCCTGCCCCCGTCGGGCCGGTATATGCCCGTCACGACGTTGAAGAATGTGGTTTTGCCTGATCCGTTGGGGCCGACCAGACCGAGTATCTCGCCCTCGCCGACCTCCATATCCAGACTGTCCAGAGCGGTCAGTCCCCCGAAACGCATGGTCAGGGAAGAGCAGGAAAGCAGATGCGTCACGCCGGCCTCCCGAAGTAGTGCCGGGACGTGCGCGGCAGCAGCCCGGCGGGACGGAACACAATCATGAACAGGACCAGAGCCGAATAAATGAAGTAGCGGTATTCCTGTATGACCTGGAATTTCTCCGGCACAACCACGACGAAGATTGTCGCAGGTATGACGCCCCAACTGTTGCCCAGCCCGCCGAGCAGCAGGATGGAGAGGAAAAGCAGGGAATCGGCAAAAGCGAAGTTTGCCGGGCTGATGTAGCCGAGCATCATGGCATACAGTGCGCCGGCCACACCCGCCAGAAGGTTGCCCGTGGTGAAGGCGAAGATTTTCCAACGCGCGATGTTTATACCGAAGCAGGCGGAGGCCGTTTCGTCCGAACGCACGGCGTCCATGGCAAGGCCTATCCAGGAGCGCTCCAGCCGGCGCACAAAGGAAAACACAAGACACAGCAGGACAAGGCAGACTGCGTCATACTTGACGTAAAAGGATACGTCGAGATTTCCGAAATGCGCATCCTTGCTGAAATCCGTCCCGAACAGGTTCAGCGGCGGCACGGGCAGGCCTTGAGGGCCGCCGAACCATTCGCTGACTTCGAGAAACACCCTGAACAGCAGGGCAAAGGCCATGGTCACCAAGGCGGCGTAATGCCCGGAAGTGCGCAGCATCGGCAACAGGAGCACACAACCGGTCAGGGCGGCGGCCGCGCCTCCGAGCGGCAGGGCAAGCAGAGGCGGCAGTCCCGAGCCGGACAACAGCGCCGCCGTGTACCCGCCTATGCCGAAAAAGGAGGCGGCGCTGAAGTTGATGACCCCCGCACAGCCGAGCTGCACGTTCAGCCCCAGGACCGTCACCGCGTAAATCATGATTGTCCCGAGCAGGAACAGGGTGTAATGGTCGTCGCAGAAAATCAGAAGCAGGGCGAGCATGACCAGAATCAGGCAGATATCCCAAGTCAGTTCGTTGTCTTGTACGGTTGCGGAGATGCCCGCATGCAGACCGGACAGCGCGGCGACAAGGACCATCATGCCGCTGGTAATCATGTACACCAGAATGTGGCTCTGTTCCTCGGCTTTCAGAAAAAGAACGCTCCAGCCCAGCAGACAGAGCGCGAGCAGGATACAGCCCGCGGGACCGGGCGGGACGAGATCTCGGCTGCGGCGTCGCACGGTCTAAACTCTCCTGCTGCTTTGTTCCGCGATGAGGCCCGTGGGTCGCAGGGCCATCATTACAATCACCACACCGAAAGCGAACACGTCCTTGTACGCGCTTGCGAAAGGCATGGCCGCCACCCCCGCAGTCTGCAGAAATGCGAAGATAAATCCGCCGCATATCGCACCGTAGATATTGCCCAGACCGCCTATCACCGCCGCGCTGAAACCTATGGCGCCGAGCATCAGCCCCAGGTTGAAGTTGATTTCATTGTAGTACAGGCCGTTCATCACCCCGGCGAAGGCCGCCGCCGCCGAGCCCAGGGCAAAGGTGACGAGCACGATCAGGCGGAAATTGACGCCCATGAGCTGCGCCGCTTCCGCGTCCTGGGCCGAGGCCCGTACGGCCATGCCCAGCTTGGTGCGGGTGATGAGCAGGTGTACGAGCACGATGATCAGCGCCCCTGTCAGAAAAAGGACAAGGTTGTCGAAGCGCAGGTTCAACGTTCCGAACTGCGCCGACCAGTCCGGCAGCAGACGCGGAAAAGGTTTGGGATTGGACCCGTCGGGGAAAAAGAGCCGGACCGCTTCGCGCAACGCCGTGCCGAACATCATGGTCGCCAGCAGGGTGTTGAGCGCGGGCGCTCCGCGCAGGGGCATGATGATGAACCGCGCCGTCAGCATGCCGAGCACGGCCACCACGGCGACCGCCGCCGCGAGAACCCAGAAGACGACCCAACCGGCGCCGAGTCCGGGATGAAAAAATTCCAGCAGCCGGTACATGCCGAGGCCGGTAAATGAAGCCAGCATGACCGTGTCCCCGTGTGAAAACACGATGACGTCCAGCACCCCGAAAAAGAGCGTGAAGCCGACGGCCACCAAAGCGTACATCATGCCGAGCATCAACCCGTTGATGCAGAACTGCAGAAAAAGTTCCATAGACTGTCTCTTTCGTTGCCCCGAGGCAGACCCTTGCGCTGAGCCTGCCCCGTTTTCGGCGTCAAGTTGTTCTCTTCCCGAGAGAACGTTTGCAGGAAACTGCCCGCATATTTCATGAGCGAGCGTTTGCCGGAAGCTCCCGTTTATTTCTTGAGCGAGCGTTTGCCGGAGGCGTACTCGCTGTCCTCCCAGATCGTCCACACGCCGTCCTGCACCACGTACTTGGTGATAATCGGGACAATGTTCTGGCCGTGGTCGTCGTAGACCACCTTGCCGACCAGGGTGTTGTCGTCCTTGACGGCGTTCAGCGCGGCGGTCACTTTTTTCCTGTCCGGTCCCACCTTTTCAATGCTGCTCAGAATTTGGGTCATGGCCGCGTAGGCAAAGGGACCGTATGCTTCGGGACCCTGGGCGAAGTTGTGCGCTGCGTAGCTTTTCAAAAACGCCTGTCCGTCGGGCAGTTTTTCCACCGGGGTGGCTTCGACGAAACTCAGGCATCCTTCGGCCAGTTCTTTGCCCAGACCTTCTATAAAGGAATCGGACTTGATTCCGGAAACGCCTTCAAACTGGGCGTTGATGCCGAGTTTGTCCATCTGGGAGCGTATCCTGACGCCGAGCGGCGTCAGGCCGCCGAAATAGATGACTTCGGGGTTCAGCGCCTTGATTCGGGTCAGTTCGGCCGTGAAATCCTGCTGTTCCGAGGTCACGCCGAACACGCCGAGAACCTCGCCGCCGTTTTCGGTAAGGTATTTGATGAAGAAATCCTTGTGCGACTTGCCGTAGTCGGTGGTGTCGTGCAGGATGGCGAATTTCTTATATCCTTGGGAACGCATGAACTTGGCGGCTTCTTCGTTCTGGTTTATCATTGTGCCGCAGATGCGCATGATTTCCGGGTAATCGTTGCCGTAGGTAATATCCGGCTGCACCGCGCCCCAGACAATGACCGGCATGCCGAAGCGGTGATAGATGTCCACCGTGCCGAGGGCCACAGCGGAACAATAATGGGTCACCGCGCCGATAACTTTGCGGTCGGCGGCCATTTTCGTCGCGACCTGCACGCCTATGTTCGGTTTGCACTCGTCGTCCAGAGCGACGTATTCGTAAAGAAACTTCGAGTCCGGGTTTTCGTTGCGTTCCATGACCGCCAGTTCGGCGGAGTTGCGTCCGCCCAGACCGTTGGCGCTGACGCCGCCGGTCAAGGGTCCGATAAAGCCTACCTTGACGCTTTGCTTTTTTGCGGCCGCCCGGGCGTCATCCGGAGCGGCGACCGCAAGGACGATCAGTGCCAAAGCCGGCACAAGGCCGCGCAATACGGGGTGTACGGTCATTGTTCTCTCCTTCTGTTTTCCACACTTTCGTAGAGTTTTTTACCTATAAGGTGCCAAGGCGCGCCCGCATGTCCTCCAAATCGGGAAAGCCGGTTGTGTGCTTCGCATCTGCCGAGATGTCGCGCTTCGCCCCGGCCCGGGCGGTCCCGGCGTGAAGAACTCTTCGCCGGAAAGCGTAGTTTTCGGCTCGCTCACGCTGCCTTCGGCGGCGCGTACCCCCTTGCGGGGTTGCGGCTATTGTCGCTTGACGCGACACTACAGCCGCCGGCGCTCCGGGGTAGTTGCGCGTACCGCTATGGTAAGCAAAGAATGTGCCATTGTATAATGTACTATTTTTACACGATAAATTTATTGTCAGGGTCGCGCGAAGCGCATAAATCTACAAAATAGTGTAAAATTTCGCTTCAGCGCGACGGCTGTCGGGGACGCCGCAGGGAAGTAATCAGCGTTTCTTATGAAAAAAAAGGTTGACTCTTTCAATGCGTGCAGATACTACCCGGTAAAATCGACCTTTTTTTATGCGTGCATTGCCTCCGTTCGCGTTCGTTCCCGTTCTCATGCGCGCATGCATGTTCCCATGCAGGGTCTTATGCGACTGTCACCGTCGACGATAAGGGCCTGCACGGCATCCGACAACCTTCAAGAGTGCTGCCTTTTCATCTGCTGAATCGCCGTATGGAATTGTTACCGAACAAACATGTCCTGTTTTGCGAATCAATAACGGCGCTGGCGGGGTATATCCGCACGCTGCCGGCAAAGCCGCGCACGCTTGACGAACTTTGGGCGGACATCAAGCGGGATGCCGCTTCATGGCCGGGCAGACCTTCTCCGGACGATGTCGTCTACGCGCTTGATGTTCTGTTTGCCCTGAAACAGGTAACAATGCTCGACGACGGCCGCCGGTTCGTGCTGGGGCAGGCGCAATGAAACTCATCGAACTCTCATGCAGCCGACCGTCGTTCAAAAACCTTCGCTTCAACCCCGAAGGACTGACCCTCATTGTCGGCGACGCCGACGCCGATACAGAAGGAGATGAAGGAAGCAGCAACGGCGTGGGCAAAACGTTGTCTCTCGGCCTTGTCCATCATTGCCTGGGGGCGCAGGTCAACAACAAGCTCAAGTCCGCCGTCCCCGATTGGCTGTTTACCTTGCGCTTCAGCATCGCCGGCAGGGAACATACAGTTGCGAGAAGCGGCGACGGCCGCCGTATATATTTGGATAAGAGCCCTGTCGGAATCAACGAACTGAGAACATGGCTCAATGCCTGCGGCGCATTCATCCTTGACCCGCAAATTCCCGGACTCACGTTTCGTTCATTATTCAGCAGATTTGCACGATACGCCAAAGAAGATTGCCTGCACCCGCTGCTCACGAAAAAAGAGGAAGAAGCGGACGGCAGGCTCCGCAGCCTTTTTCTGTTGGGACTTGATTGTACCTTGGCCGTTGCCAAAAAAAACGACAGAATACATCTTGCGCAAATAAAAAATACAAAAAAAACATGGGATGGGGATCATGTTTTACAGGATATCATGCGGGCAGGCAGCAATCCGCGGGCGCGCTTTGAAGAGATTGAACAGGAAATTCCCAAATTATCCGCTGCGTTGCATAAATACCAAATAGCGGAAAATTACAGGCTGTTGGAATGGCAGGAAAGCGAAATAACCAAACAGCTCAGGAAAATTGAACGCGAAATTGCCGGGTTGGATTTCCTGTTGGACGAAATAGAAACACGCCTGGAGGCTCCGCAGGATATTACTGCCGCCGCATTGCGCTCATTGTACGACGGTCTGGGTGATATCTTCAAACCCGAAGCCCTGGAGCATTTTGAAAAAGTTGAAGCCTTTCACAAGACGCTCTACGCGGACAGAAAAGTACGGCTGGAAAAAGACAGGCTTGCCGTCCTCGAAAAAAAATACCGACTGGAGCGGGAATATAAAAATAAAGCCGTTGAAAGAGACCGGTTTATCAAAAATCTGCAAGCTCAAAAGGCGCTTGATGAATATGTCGCCCTGGCGAGACATCTTGCGTCGATTGAGGAAGAGCGCAACAGGTTATACCGGTTTTTTGAGATGGATATGACGCTTGACCTGCGCGCACGGGAAATTCGCGAGAAAATACTTGCCGACGACCGGGCGGCCGGCGAATATTTGCGCAGTAATCCTCTGGCGGAGCTTTCAGAAAGATTCACGTGTCTCGCCCACATGCTGTACCCCAATGATCCTGCCGGGCTGTTTATCAAGAACAATACCGGCGACAATCAGCTTCGCTACGATATTTTCGTACAAATCGAAGGAGATGATGCCGACGGCATAAATTCGGCAAGAATAGTATGTTTTGATTGGGTGTATTATATGTACGGGGCAAATCATACCATGGATTTTTTATGGCATGACAACAGGTTGTTTGCCCATATCGACCCGCATCCGCGCGCCGCATGGTTCAGCTATGTGCTGCGGCATGCCGCGCAGGCTCAAAAACAGTATATAGTTTCGCTCAATACGGAAAACCTGGTGAGTATGAAAGGGTATATGTCGCAGGAAGCCTGGTCTGCGCTGAACGGAAGCATCCGGCTGACGTTGCACGGGGACAGGCCGGAAAACAAACTGCTGGGCATTCAGTTCGGCAGTGCCGAATAATGCTGCTTCAGTAACCCGCTCAGTCAGACATCAGATGTCCCCGACAAGGCAACTCCCGGGCAATATCCCGGATCGGCGTTATTCCAGGCTGATGCCGTGTTCGTCCAGGGCGGCGACAACCTGGTTGTAGACATCATCGAAGGGTTGCGAGGCGTCCACCGTGCGGCAGCGTTGCGGGTGTTGCGCCGCCAACGCCAGATAGCCCTGGCGGATGCGCCGGTGGAAGTCCAGGCGTTCGGTTTCAAAGCGGCCTTGGGTAACGGCGACGCCGGCTTCCAGGTTGCGCCGGCGGGCACGCTTCAGGCTGACTTCCGGGTCCAGGTCGAAGATGAAGGTCAGGTCCGGCCACAGACCGCCGGAGGCGAATTCGCACAGGCGGGTCAGGCGTTCCAGGTTCATCTCCCGCCCGTGTCCCTGGTAGCAAAGGGTGGAGTCGATGTAGCGGTCGGAAATCACGAGGTCTCCCCGGTCCAGCGCGGGGGAGATGACATCGCGCACATGCTGGGAGCGGTCGGCAAGGTACAGAAAAAGTTCCGCCTCTTTCGTCAGGTTGCGCCGCTTGTCCAGGAGCAGGTCGCGGAGCGACCTGCCGAGCTCGCTGCCGCCCGGTTCGAGGGTTCGCACAAAGGAAATGCCTTCATCGGAGAGGGCCGGGCACAAGCGGTCCAAAATGCTTGTCTTTCCTGCTCCTTCAATGCCTTCAAAGGTAATGAACATAATGCGCGTCCTGTCCTTGTTATGTGGTTTTCAAAGCAAATGCGCGCCCGTACAGTATGCCGCACAGCAACCGGGATGAGCCTTATCCCTGAAGATTGAACAGGGACAGTCCTTTTTCTTCCGGCCTGACGTTCTTGCCGGCCCGTCCACGCGGCGCGGGAGGCGTGTCGGGGGCGCGCTGCGCGGGAAACGGGTTTGCCGGGGCGGCAGGTGGGCTTGCCGAGGTGGAGGCCGGGTTTGCCGGGGCGGCAGGTGAGCTCGCCGGGGTGAAAGCCGGGCTCGCCGGGGCGGCAGGTGGGCTCGCCGGGGTGAAAGCCGGGCTCGCCGGGGTGGAAGCCGGGTTTGCCGGGGTGGAAGCCGGGCTCGCCGGAGCGCGATAGAGAAAACGTTCCAGCGGCGCATTATAGTCGGACCAGCCTCCTTCCTCAACGCCCGCCAAGGCGTCTTCCACCTGCTTGAGTTTGGCGTCGAGCATGTCCGCGTAGTGCAGGGCCAGAGCTTCTGCGGTGGCGGGCAGGCGAGGGGCGCCGAATTCGTAGGAGCCGTGGTGGCTCAGGATCATGTGTTCCAGGTGTTGCGCGAGTTCTTCCTCAAGGCCCGCCTGCCGCACGAAGCCGCCCAGCATGTCCGTGAAGAGGCCGATGTGCCCGATGAGCCGCCCGGGCGTGGTATAGTCGACGGCCGGACCTGCGCTCAGTTCCCGAAGTTTGCCCAGATCGTGGCATACCGCGCCGGCGAAAAGCGCCTGCCTGTCCAGTTCCGGGTAATGGTCGGCGATGCGCAGGCAGAGGCGGGCGACGGACAGGGTATGCTCCAGAAGCCCGCCGGCGTAGGCGTGGTGCAGGGACTTGGCCGCCGGGGCGATGCGCAGGGCGGGGGCGATGTCCGGGTCCGTCAGCAGGGTGAGGACGAATTTGCGCCAGGGCGCGTGGGTCAGGGTGTTGCCGGCGAGCTCGGTGAGTTCGCGCAGCATGTCGTCCGGGTTGCGTTTCGAGGCGGGCATGAAGAGCGCCATATCCAGCGACTGCTGCGCCGCCTCGTCCAGCATGCGCAGTTCGTCGACCACCAGGTCGGGCCTGTCGCGCCAGCTCCCGACCCGTCCTTTGACCCACACTAGGGCCCCCGGCGCAAGAGCCTGATAATTGCGGCTTTGCGGGCTCCAGATTTTGCCGGGTATGCTGCCCGTGGCGTCTTTGAACTCCAGCAGCCAGTAAGGACCGTTTTTGGACTGGTTCAGCCTGGCGGCGGAAAGGACGAAGAGGTCCGCCGCCTCGTCGCCGGGCTTGAGATCTTC